>JAADHA010000496.1 GCA_013152105.1 Oligoflexia bacterium
CCTGCCCAGCGCCTGCCTGGGGACCCTGCCCAGCGACCGAGCCTGCGCCGAAGCCCTGTCGATTGCCCAGCTCCCTCGCACGCGCCCTGAGAACATCGTCGCCGCCGCGGCCGAGCTGCTCGCCCAGGGCAAGGTCCTGGCGCGCTGCGCCGGCAAGATGGAGTGGGGGCCGCGGGCCTTGGGAAACCGGTCGGTGCTGTACCGGGCGGACGAACCCGACGTGAACCGCTGGCTCAACGACCAGCTCAAGCGCAGCGAGTTCATGCCCTTCGCGCCGATCTGTCGGGCCGAGGACGCGGATCGCTGGTTCATCGGGGTCGACAAGGCGCCCGCTTCCAGCCACTTCATGACGGTGTGCTTCGATGTCAGACCGGAATTCCGCCAGCGCTGCCCGGCCGCCGTTCACGTCGACGGGACCGCCCGTCCGCAACTGGTCAGCGCCCAGGACAAGCCTGATCTGCACGCGCTGCTCACGGCCTTTGGTGAGAGCACCGGCACGCCCGTGCTGATCAACACCAGCTTCAATATGCACGAAGAGCCCATCGTAGCCACCGCCCAGGATGCCGTCCGAGCGTGGAAGGCGGCGGGCCTGGACGCGCTGTGGCTGGGCCCCTACCTGGTGAAGCGCGACGGCGGCTGAGAACGGTCGCCGCTGCCGTCTTCAGCTCTCCTGAGCCCCATCTGCCTGCCACAGCGAGCCCCAGGCGACGAAGAGCTCGGCGGTCAGCTTGTCACCCTTGCCATCGCTGCGCAGGATGCTGTTGCGCAGCACGCCCGCGTCGTCGTAGTGGGTGTGGGTGTGCCGCAGGTCCATGGTTGTGCGCGCCACGCCCTTGCTGCCGTAGTGGACCAGCACGACGGTCCCGTCGTCCGCGATCGCCTCGACCACGGCGACGTGGGTGATGCCATCGTCTCGCTTGCCATTGCGGTTGCGGTCGTAGGTGTCGTGAAAGAAGGCCACGTCGCCGATCTTGGGGGTGTTGCGCTTGGAGAGCAGGCCATCTTCTTCGGCCAAGGCGTACATGTCTCGACTCGAACCGGACAGGTGCTGGCCAGCTCCGCTGTAGGCGGCCGCGACAAAACCCGAGCAGTCAGGACGGAAGCTCTCGCCACCGACCACCAAGCTGCGCTTGCCGACCAGACGCGCGGCCTGACGAGCCACGACTTCCCCGGCGCCGCCTCGCTTCCGACGGCCCGCGCGGGAGGCATGGGCTACTTCCTGGGCTGTCTCGCTGGCGGCCTCGCTGGCGGCCTCGCTGGCTGCCTCGCCCGAAGCCTCGCTGGCTGCCTCGCCCCCTTGCCATGCCAGGTGGTCGACGGGACCAGGCATTCGCATCCGGTGGGCCGCACAGCCCGGCGCCAGCAGGGCGGCAGTGAGGAGAAGCGGTATGAGGTAAGGTCTGGCCACGTCAAGACTGTAGCCGAAGGGGGACAGAGTCGGCAACGCTGCAGATCGAGCGCAAGTCGTCGGCAGGGGTCAGGACCCGCTGCCCGAGAGATAGCCTCCCCCCGCCAGAAAGAGCGCACCGGACATTGTCGCAGACGATGATCGGTGCCAAAAAATGCCATCACGGAATCTGGGACAGGAGGATAGATTCCCGTCGCTGGGTCGATCCGGGCCAGGCATCGCCTCTTGCGGTGCGCCCTGCTATGGTGCGGCCCCTGCCAACTCCGAGCGCGCAGACGCAGGAGCCAGCGATGACATCGCCAAGGAACCTGGTCGAACCCACATGGACTGCCTGGGACGAGCAGCCGCCGGACGACGGCGGGTACACCGGAGAATCGGAGCGCACGGGCGACTGATCCGAGCGCGCCCTCTGGACGGGGCGCCGGTCGGTCCCCAGCCAAAGGCGGCCCCCCCGCTCGCTGAGAGGTCAGGCCGTTGAACACGATGCCCGGCACCATCTGGACGAGCTGGTCGGCGTTCGTGAACGCCTCTCGCGGACCGTCCTCCACAGCCATGGGCCGCTTCTGCCGCCGGGGAGGGGCCGGCATGGCCCTGCTGGCCCTCGCCGCGACCGGACTGCTGGGTGTCCTCGCCTGGCACCACCCCGAGCTGCGGCTGGTGGACTTTGTGGCCTTTGCCGGGCGAGCCCGGCGGGTGTTGGGTGGGCTGGACCTGCTGAGCCCGCGCTACCCCGTGGGCTACCCAGCACTTCTGGGGCTCGGCAAGCTGGCGCTGGGCGATGTGCTGGTCGCGGGCAAGGTGTTGGCGGTGGCGGCGGGAGTGGGGGCGGTACTGGTGACGGGACGCTGGCTGGGCCTGATGTCTGGCCTGTGGCTGTTGGTCCAATTCCCCCTGCTCGGCGCGGCGAGCACCGAGGGCACCGATCTGCCAGCGCTGGCCTTGGCTCTTGGGGCACTGGCGCTCGCCTTCCCCGCTGCTGGGGCCAGGCGCGCTGGTGCCGATCGGAAGGGTGTGCATGCGGGCCTGCTGGCGGGCGCGCTGAGTGGTGCCGCGATGATGATGCGCTACCCCGCGGCGCTCGTCCTGCCGGTCGTGCTGCTGGGCGTCTCTCTGCGCCATCCCCGAGGGGGTCGCGCCCTGGGCCTCGCCCTGCTGGGCCTGGTGCTGGTCACCGCGCCGCACTGGCTGACGGCGCTCTACACTGGCGCGCCCTTGATGCCGGCTGTGGCCGAGAACGCGGCGATCGGCGCTGGACCCCAGGCCGTCGACGCGCTGCATCGCTTCTGGCCTGGGCTGCGGCGTGCCTTGGGACTGGCCCTGGCGGCCTGGCCGGCGCGCCTGGGTGCGCTGGGCCTGTTGATCGGCCTGCTCAGGCGGGACCGCCGAGCGGCCGCCCTGACGCTGTGGGGTCTGCTCCACCTCGTGCTGCTGGGCTTCTTCTTCTCCAACCCTCGCCTGGTCCTGCCCGCGACCGTTGCGGCCAGCCTGGGGGTCGCCTTCCTGGTGCCTCGCTTCGTGTTGCTGCCGCTGGCCGGGGCTGTCCTGTGGTGGACCGCTCCGGCCGCCTGGCAGAGCGCGCCGGGTACCCGGCCCCTCCAGCAGATCGTGGCCGCCGCGGACGGACTCCCGGGCCCGGTGGCGTCGACTTCTCCCTGGTTCTACCTGCGTCGGAGCGATGGTTGGTTGGACGCGCCGGTGCTGATAAAGCGCGCCGCGCTGCCGGGTGCCACCCCGGGTAGCGTCACTCCTGAGAGCCTGGTCACTTGGGGCCAGCAGCAGGGGATCCACCTGGTGGTGGTCGACACCGGGCGAGTCGCTCGCACCTATCCAGGCCTCCGCCCCTTGCTGAGCGAGCCGCAGCCCGGGCTGGTCGAGTTGGCCCGCAGCTCGGGCTGGCGCCTGCTGAGCCTGGGGGGCTCGTGAACCCGGAACTGCAGCCCCCCTCGGTGCTGTTGGTCTACGCCAACCCGGCGATCACCGCGACACCGGTCGCGCCCTACGGCATGGAGCGCGTCGCCCACGCCTTGCGCCTGGCGGGCTGTCGGGTCGAGCTGCTGGCCCCCTTCATGGATGCGGATCCAGTCGCGAGCCTGGCCCAAGCGCTGGCCACGGCGCCCTGGGCCCTGGTCGGCTTCAGCGTGCGAAACATCGACGACGCGCTGGTCGTGCGTGGGCCCGAGGGCGATCCCCGGGGCATTGACACGACCTTCTACCTGGACGAGGTGCGGCCCCTGGTCGCCTTGGCCCTCGCGGCCCTCGGGCCCGACCGCGTCGTCCTGGGGGGCCCCGCCGTGTCCAGCGCTCCCGAGTTGGTCACGCGCTATCTCGGCGCGAGCTGGGCCATCGCCGGACCGGCCGACGATCTGGTGTGGCGACTGGGACGCGGCCTGGCCACCGGCCAGGGGGTCGCCCTGGATCCCGACCCGCGCCTGGTGCAGCTCGGCGCTCATGGCCCCCTCGACAGCGGTCCCGAAGCGGTCGGCCCGGCCCACGATCCCCGTCCGCGAGCGCGGGCCTTCGCCGCCGCCTGGCGCCCGGCTCCTGGGCCCACCCCGCGCATGGGTCCCTACCTGGGCTTGGCCCTGGCTCGGGGCGGGCGCGTACCGGTGCAGATCTCGGCCGGCTGCGACCGTCGCTGCTCCTTCTGCGTCGAGGCTCGCTTCACCGGTCACATCGTGCGTCCGCGACCGGTGGCCGAGATCGTCGCCGAGATCGACAGCCTGGTGGCGGTCGGCGTGCGCCGGATCTGGCTGGCCTGTAGCGAACTCAATGTGCCCGACGAGCGTCACGCCATCGCGGTCTTGACCGCTCTGGCCGGCCGCGGCCTGGACCTGCAGTCCTTCGTCCAGGTCGCGCCGGTCAGCGACGCCCTGCTCGACGCCATGGAGGCGGCGGGCCTGGACCCCACGGCGCTCTCCTTCGAGCTGGGTCACCTCGACGACACGCTGTTGAGGGCGGGTGCCGGTCCCGCCAATCGCGCCGCCATCGACCGGCTGCTGGAGACCTGGCTAGGCCGCGGTTATCGCACCCTGGGCGGGTCCATCCTGCTGGGGGCCCACCCGCTGGAGACGGATGCCACCCTGGACCGCGCCCTGTCGACCGCCCTGGAATTCGACGCGGCCCTGCCCGATGGCCTGGGTCTGGCCTATGCCTGCGGTGGTCGCGTCTATCCCCGTACGGCCCTGGCGGACTGGGTCGGCGCCCACCCCCAGCTCGCCGCGCCGTCCCTCTACGGAGCACGCGATCCCACCTTCTTGCGGCCGGTCGTCTTCTGCCGCCCCACGGCGCCTCGTGCCCTGATGGCCAGGGTCGGCCAGGCCCTTGCGGGGGCTCGCGGCAGGATGGGGCCGATGAACGCCGACGCGCCGACCGGTGACCGCCTGGCCGTCGAAGCCCTGGTCAGTCGCGCGATCTGGCGCCTGCAGGAAGACCGCCTCGACGCCGCTCAATCGTGTCTGCTCGACGCGCTGCGCCTGGACCGGGACCACCTCGAAGCCCTGGCCCAGCTCGCCCAGCTCCAGGCCAATCAGCTCGCCCAGCCCCAACAGGCGGTGATCACGCTGCGACGCCTGTTATCGGTGCTGTCCTCGACCGACCCGCGACGGGCCGAGGTGCTGCGTGCCTTGGAGCGCCTGGGGGCTTGATCCGGCCGTGTGGCCGTGTGGCCGTGTGAGCGCGTGCCTCAGCGCACGCCTTCGACGATGTAGCCGCCGCCGTCATAGCGAGCGACCCACAGGCGCGCCGTGTCGCCGCTGCCGGTGGCGTGCATCACGTAGATTCCCTGGCCTTTTTTGAATGCCTTGGGTGCCGCGTCTGCTGGTCCACCATCGAAGCGCATGGTGGACACGCCGAGGTAGTGCGGGGCGGCTTGTGTGGGCTCGATGACGTAGCAGTCCTGATCGTCCGCGCCGCCCGCAACACAGGCGAAGCCTTCGTCCGCGTCGTCCTGGTCGAGGTCGAGCAGGGTGGCCCAGGTGATGGTGGTGGCCGCCCCGCGCAGCTTGGAGAGGTCGCGGGACCATTGGGCCTTGGTGTCGGGGTCGGGTGCCTTGAGGGGCAGCGCGGTGGCGCCCTTGGGCACCGTGTTTTGGGGGGCGCCCGCGTCGTCAAAGGCGAAACCGCTGGCCTTGCTCAGGCGGATCGAGGCGCGACCCACATGCGGAGGCGGAGGCGAGAGCAAGTAGATCGAGGCGGTGGGATCGGTCTTGAAGATGCCCAGCCGCGACCGTTTTCCGCCGACGTTCACCCAGATTCGCTTCTGTCCGGCCTTGAGCGTCTCGACTTCGACCCAGTCGCCGACCTGGTTCGACCCGGACAGGACCGTCCCGAGGTTGGCAGCGCTGGCCGGCAGGGCGCCGGGTTGCCACCAGGTCAAGTCGGTCTGGGAGAAGATCCGCAGCCCGTCGTGGTAGGTCATGGCGAGCTTGGTGCCGG
>JAADHA010000105.1 GCA_013152105.1 Oligoflexia bacterium
CGCGCAGATCACGCGTCTTCGGGCGGGGCGTCCATGCCCTCCAGGCAAGCCCAGGGATCGGCAAAGGTCTTGCGGATCACCTTGGCCAGGCGGCCGCCGTCGGCGCCGTCGAGGAAGCGATGGTCGATGGTCGCGGTGATGGTGATCTGCTCGCGCACGACGACCTGTCCATCTTCTACGGCCGGCTGAGGTCGGACCGCCCCGATCAGGACCAGGACCGGGACGCGCGCGAAGGGAGTCGGCGGCGCGAAGCCCTCGTCCAGACCGAACATGCCGACGCTGGTGATGACAGCGCTGCCGAAGGGGTAGCGCGCCACGCCCAGAGCCGGAATCGAGATACCCAGGCTGCTGGCAAGCCAGCCGGTCAGCCACAGCAAGGGGGACAGCAACCACGTTGGCAGCAGCTTGATCGTGCCCTTGCTTTTTTCGAAGTCGCTGTCCTTGCCCGCGCGCAAGGCGGCCGCCAGGGCGCGCAACTCGCGTGCCACGTCGGTCACGCTCTTCTTGTCCAGGCCGTCGATCTTGGCCTTGGCCAGGTCGGCGCCATCTTCCAGGGCGACCAGAAAGGCGATGTCGACCGAGTCGTGCGGGATGTAGCGCCCCCACAACAGCTTGCCGTTGAGCCCCGGGGCCGTCGCCAGGGCGTCGGCGAGGGCCTTGCCCACGAAGTGCGTCATGGTGACCCGCTCTCCGGTCTTCTCGCGGAGCCAGCGCAGGTAGCGCATGGCCTGGGTCGCGTCGACGGTGAGCTTGCCGTAGATGTTGCCCTCGCGGGGCGAGGACCAGGTCGCGATCGCGAGCTTGCGACGGGTCGTCATCTTGCGCATGAGGGGACTCCAGGTCGGGCGGACGGGCGGAGGGTACCGCGCGCGACCGCGGTCAATGCAAGCCGAGTTTGCAGTTTGCCATGACCGACCCCTTCAGCGGTGGTAGAACCCCGACCGTGCAGCCATCCCGCGGAGCCCCCATGCTTAGCGCCCCGACCGAGTCCGTTTCCGTCTTCGACGCCCCGGTTGTCGTGGTCGGCGCGGGGGTCGCGGGCCTGGTGAGCGCTCACCTGCTGGCCGAGGCCGGGGCGGATGTGGTCGTCATCGAGAAGCTGCCCATGGTGGGCGGCCTGGCCCGTAGCTTCGTCTACGACAAGCAGTTCGTCTTCGACTGCGGGCCCCACCGCTTCGACACCAGCAACGAACACGTCAAGACCTACCTCGACCGGCTGCTTGGCGACAACGGGACCTTTTTCCCCCGAAAGTCAGAAGTCTACTTCAAGGGCCAGTACTACGGCTGGCCCATCAAGCCCCAGAACCTGCTCCAGCTCCCTCGGGACGTGGCCGCTCGCGCCTTTTTGGACCTCACCCTCAACGGCTTCAAGCATTACGGCGAGATGTCCTTCGAGGACTACATCCTGCGCCAGTACGGGCCCACCCTCTACGAACACTTCTTCCTGGGCTACACCCACAAATTCCTGGGCGTCCACCCCCGCGACACCCACAGCGACTGGGCCAAGGTCGGGATCAACCGGGCCATCCTCGACGACCAGGCCCAGATGCAGAACCTCGCCCAGCTCTTGAAGAGCACGCTGCTGCAATTCGACAAGAAGTCCCAGCACTTCCTGTATCCGACCCAGGGCATGCACCAGGCCTGGACCAGCCTGGCGGCACAGATCCGCGGCCTGGGCGGTCGGATCATCACCGGCCAAGGCGCCCGACTAGAAGGTCAGAACGGACACGTCGACGCGGTGTGGGCCGGTGACGAGCGCTTCAAGCCCTCGGCCGTGGTCTGGACGGCGCCGATCACGCTGGCCTGCCAGCAGCTCCAGCTCCCTGTCCCTCGGCTGGACTACCTGGGCCTGCTGCTGTTCAACGTCATGGTCGCCGAGGACTGCCCCCGCGACTACCAGTGGTGCTACTACGGCGCGGCCGACCTGCTCATCAACCGAGTCAGCATCCCGCGCTTCTTCTCGCCCGCGACCGCCCCCACGGGCATGACCGGCTACTGCTGCGAGGTCTCCTGCATGGAGGGCGACCAGCGCTGGCTAGAAGGCGAACGCCTGACCGACTGGGTCCTCGACGACCTGCTGAAGGTCGGCCTGGTTCCGAACCGCCACCGGGTCCAGGACGTGCGGGTCGAACGAGTCGGCGACAGCTACCCCATCTACCGAACCGGCTACCCCGGTCAGCTCGACTCGGCGCGCCGCAGCCTGGCGGCCTTCCACAACCTGCACCTGGCTGGGCGCACGGGGCTGTTTTGGTACAACAATATGGACCACTCCATCGAGAACGCCATGCAGCTCACGACCCGCCTGCTGCGTGAGTCCGGCGTGCCCGAGGCCCCCCAGGCCAGCCTCGCCGCGGGGGCCTGAGCGACCCAAGATCGTAGCGTCACGGGATGGCGGGTGGCGGCCCCCAATCGGCAGCGCCCAGCCCATGCCTGCCATGGGGCTGCTGTCGACGAGCACACAGCTTGTCCCAGCCCTGTCGGGCCAGGGCCTCGCCCGCTGGCACCCAGCCCACAAAGCCCTGGGCGAGCACCTCGGCCAGGCTGCGCGAGCCTTCGCACACCAGGCGGATCCGCCACGATCCCGAGGGGCCCTGTGCCGGTCTCCCCTTCGCTGGGCCGTCCTCGGAGCCATCATCCAGGCGACCGTCGTGGGCCGCCGAGAAGGTGATCAGCTCCACGTAGACATCGGCGCAGATGTCAGGCGGTACGGACCCACACAGGGCCGGGTCGAAGTCCTGATCGCGGAACCGCACGGCGAGGGCCTTGCGCATATTCTGCCGAGCCCGAGCGGTGCCCATGCCGCGCCCGACGTAGTCGATGGACAGGCTCCGAAGCTGGTCGAGGGCCTGGGACTCTTCACCGAGCGAAAGCTGGGAGAGCAACCGGCTGCTGTCCCGCGCGATCACGTGCCCCAGGCAGGGCGTCTTGAAGCGCCCGGCCAGCCCACAGAGCAGCTTGGCCTGCTTCCCCGTGGACTCCAGCGCGTCGGACAGGCTGAACCAGCACTCGTCCTGCCAGATCCCGACCGGCAGGGCGGCACAGACCTGGCGCGACTGCTCCGAGTCGCCCGCCAGGGCCAGGGCGTGGGCGGCAAAGACCGCGCACTCACCACGGAGGTCGGGGTCGCTGATCGCCTGACAAGCCGCGGGATCACCCGACTCAGCGGCGGCGATGTAGGCGTGAGCGGGGCCTTGCTGGCCTGGGGTCGAGGTCCGGCAGGCGCTAGCCAGCAGAGCCAGCAGAGCCAGCCACCAGGCCATCAGAGCTTCAGGGTCAACGACAGTGTGTGCTGTTGCCGGAGCTTGCCGTCGTCCCAACCCGGCGGGATCTGGCCGGCGTGGCCCACCACAAGCTCGGCTGCGTAGTCCAGGGACATCTGGTCCGAGTAGACGCCGATCCCCATGGTGGCCAGGTCACTGAGCCGATCCAGGTCCCGCTTGAAGCCGCCGCGCAGAGCCACGCTCTCTGCGATGAGGCCTTCCAAGCCCAGGCCGAAACCGACCTGGGGCGGCCCGTCGAAGGTCCCCGTGACCACGTCAACTTGGGTCGCCAGCGCCACCTGTTCGATGGGTCGCCAGGTCGCGCCCCCGCCGAAGGTCAAGGGCGTCTCGGTGTTCGCCGGCGAGAGCAGGTTGTCGGCGACCAGCGCCACGACCAGGGCTTCGTCAGGACCGATCCGGCCCGCGACCGAGACGTTGCCCTGAAACCAACTAGTGTCGCCGCCGAAGCGGGTCGCGGAGTTCAACCAGGAGAAGCCCAGGCCCAGCCCCAAGCGGCGGTCACCGAAGCTAGTGCCGAGCCCCCCACCGAAGACAGTCTTGACCGACTCGTTGCTGAGATCGTCGTCCACCGCCAACCAGCCCGGCAGGTCGCTGTTCGAGGTCGCGGGCACGCTGTGGTCGTACTCGTAGCCTATCCCCAGGGCGATCGGCCCCGTGCTGCTGTCGAGGGCATAGGCTTTGAGGCCGAGCAGGCTGTCTGGGCCCAGGCCGCCCGATGCCTGGAGTTCGTAGCGAGGCGTCAGGGCCAGCACCGCTGGATCCGTCAGCACGCTGGCCGAAGACCGCAGGCTGGCGCGGGTCACGCCGCCCATGGCCGTCGAGTCCGCACCCCCCGCGACCGGGCTCGCCACGGCCACCGGGGCCCAGACCATCACGGCCAGCGCGCCGGCCAGGCACGATCTGGTGTTCGCGGAGAAGCAGCGCAGACGCGACCGACAACTGGACATGAACGCTCCACGGGACCAGCGGGCCGAGCCGCCAGGCGCAGCTTGGTTAAAGCGGGCCCCGGTGCCGGGCAACCCACCAGCACCTGCTGGCCGTCCAGCCGTCGCGTCATTGCACTGGAGCGCCCTTGTCCCCCCCCTCGCCGGTCGACCGCAGCAATATCCGGACGGCGGTCCTGCCCGTCGCCGGTTTTGGAACTCGCTTCCTGCCGATCACAAAGGCGGTTCCTAAGGAATTGCTGCCGCTACTCGACCGCCCCCTGGTCGACTACGCGGTGGCCGAGGCGGCAGCCGCCGGGATTGAGCGCGTGGTGATGGTGACCAGCCACGGCAAGGACGCGCTCCCCGATTACTTCGCGGTCAACCCCGACCTGGAGCGCCACCTGGAAGAACGGGGCAAGCTGGATCTGTTGGAGCGCATGCACGCGCTCAGCGATCTGGTCGATGTCGTCACGGTGCGCCAGCGCGACACCCGCGGCCTCGGCCACGCCGTGCTCAGCGCCCGGGCCGCGGTCGGCGACGAAGCCTTCGCCGTCCTGCTCGCCGATGACGTGATCGACGCACCTCGCCCCGTCATCGCGCAGCTCATGGACGCCTTCTCGCCGGGTCGCGCCGTCGTCGCCCTGATGGACGTGCCACGCCCCCAGACGGCCCGCTACGGGGTCTGCGCCGGACAGTGGCTGTCCCCGGGTCGCCTGGACGTCCAGTCCATGGTCGAAAAGCCCGCGCCCGCCGACGCGCCCAGCACCCTGGCCATCGTCGGACGCTACATCCTGCCGCCCGAGATCTTCGACCTGCTGGAGCAGACGCCTCCGGGGGCCGGCAACGAGTACCAGCTCACCGACGCCATGGCCGCGCTGGGATCGGTGACGGGCGTCGTCTACCAGGGGCGCCGCTTCGACGCCGGAAGCCTCCCCGGCTGGTTGGCAGCCAACCTCTACTACGCCCGCAAGCGCCCAGACCTGGCGCAGGCACTCGACGAATTGCTGAAGGATCTGTGAACAAGCCCGGGAAATCCTCGCTCGCCCACGACGGCCTGCCCTGGAAGCGGGTGCAGATCGCCGTCGCCCTGCCCCTCATGGAGACCTGGACCTACGCGGTCCCCAAGGACACCCCGCTCCAGCTCGGTCACGCCGTGCTGGTGCCCTTCGGCCGCCGTCGGGTCAGCGGCTACGTCGTCGGTCCGGGGGATCCGGGCCTGGCCTCTGACCGTCTCAAGCCCATCGCGCGTCTGCTCGACCCGATCCCGGCCTTCGATGCGGCCCAGCTCGCCTTCTTTCAGTGGATCGCCCGCTACTACCTCAGCGGCCTGGGCGAGGTCATCGCCACGGCCCTGCCCTCGGGTCTCAAGGCCCACACACGACGGGTGATCGTGCCGACCGAGCCCGGCATTCGCGCACTGGCGATGCCCTCCTTGGTCGACGACGCGCGCACCCTCGCCCTGCGCGAGGTCGTCTCCCGTCCCGGTCTGACCAAGGGCGGCCTGGTCCGCCGCCTGCGCGACGAGCTCGAGCCCGACGCGGTCGGACGCGCCCTGGCCGGCCTGGATCGGGCCGGGCTGGTGCGGTGGGAACAACGCGAGACCCAGGGTCCCAAGGGCCGCGTGCCGGTCGC
>JAADHA010000685.1 GCA_013152105.1 Oligoflexia bacterium
GACCGGGTCAAGTCCCATCTGGATCGGACCGTCCTTCTTGCGTTGGAGAAGTTCGCGCGCCAGTTCTGGGGTCAGCTCGTCGGGAGGCAGGTCCTCGGGGACGTCGGCGCGCAGGTCACCCGAAGCCAGAAAGGGCCCGAAGCGCCCCACTCGAACCGCGAGCGTCTCACCGTCGGTCTCGCCAAGCACCAGCGTGCAGACCTGGCGGGGATCGATCGACTCCCCAGCCTCTTCCAGCCGCTGGTGCAGGCCGGGTTTCCCTGCATAGAAGGCCGTGAGGTAGGACAGCGAGTCACCCTTGCCCAGGGCGATCTGGTCGAGATCGGTCTCCATGCGCGCCGTGAAGTCGTAGTCCACCAGCCAGCCAAGGTGTTCCTCGAGCAGGCGAGTAACGGCAAATGCCGTAAACGTTGGCACCAGGGCGCTGCCCTTCTTGAACACGTACTCGCGCCGCAAGATGGTCTCGATGATGCTGGCATAGGTCGAGGGTCGACCGATGCCCCGGGACTCGAGTTCTTTGACCAGACTGGCCTCGGTCAGTCGAGCCGGGGGGCGGGTCCGGTGTCCACGCGGTTCGATCGCGTCGGTCGACAGCGTGGCGCCAACATCAACCGCCGGCAGGATGCGGTCCTGCCCAGCCAGCTCGGCCTCGGGGCGGTCCGTCCCCTCGACATAGGCCCGGCGAAAGCCGGGAAAGGCGATGGTCTTGCCGCGGGCCTCAAAGATCGCCGCATCCTGGCCGTCTCCAACGGCCACTCGAATGGTGGTCTGAAAGCCCTTCGCGTCCGCCATCTGGCAGGCTACGGTTCGCTTCCAGATCAGCTCGTACAGGCGGCTTTGGTCGCTGTCCAGTTCGGCCCTGGCCTCGTTCAGACTACGGAAGCGACTGCCAGCGGGGCGGATCGCTTCATGCGCTTCCTGAGCGTTCTTGACCTTGCGTCGGTAGGTGCGCGGCCGAGCCGGCAGGTAGTCCTTGCCGTACTGATCCAGGATCAGGTTTCGGGCCGCAGCCAGCGCTTCTTTGGACAGGATCGTCGAGTCCGTACGCATATAGGTGATCCAGCCGGTCTCGTAGAGCCGCTGGGCGACGGTCATCGCACGACGGGCCGTCCATCGCAGCTTGCGGTTGGCCTCTTGTTGCAGTGTGCTGGTCGTAAACGGCGGTGCTGGGCGGTCGGTCGTCGGCTTGCGCGCGACATCCGCCACCGTGGCCTGGGCACCGGTCAGACTATCCGCGAGGTGCCGTGCGGCGGCTTCATCCAGAGGGCGCACCTTGTCCGGCGACTTGAGCTTGCCGTCATCGCCATAGTCCCGCCCCCGCGCCACGCGCCGGCCGCCGACCTCGGCCAGCTCGGCCTCGACGAGCCCGCAAGCGCCAGAAAAGCGACCAAGGGCATCCCACCAGCTTGCGTCCTTGAAGGCGAGGCGGCCCGTTCCCGCTCAACGATTAGCCGCACGGCCACGCTCTGCACGCGCCCCGCCGAGAGCTTGGGGCGCACCTTTTTCCACAGCAGGGGTGACACTTCATAGCCAAAGAGCCGGTCGACGATGCGGCGGGTCTCCTGGGCACGGACCAGGTCCACATCCAGATCACGCGGGTTTGCCAGGGCGTGTTGGATCGCTTCCCGGGTGATCTCGTGAAAGACCAGGCGCTTCACCGGCACCTTGGGCTTGAGGACTTCGAGCAGGTGCCACGAGATGCTCTCTCCTTCGCGGTCCTCATCTGTCGCCAGGTACAGGGCATCGGCCCCCTTGAGCAGAGCCTTGAGCTTCTTGACCTGGGCCTTTTTGTCGGCGGGCACGATGTAGAGCGGCTTGAAGCCGTTCTCGACATCCACCCCAAGACGCGCCCACTTGTATTTCTTCTTGGCAGCCGGGATCTCACTGGCCCGGCTGGGCAGGTCGCGGATGTGGCCGACCGACGCTTCGACGCGGAACTCGCCCCCCAGGAACTTCTCGATGGTCCGGGCCTTTGCGGGGGACTCGACGATGACAAGGGGGATGCCCATGAGACCTCAGTGGTTGCAGCGGATGACGCACCGCGGGGCCGTTGCCTACAACGGGCGAGCGCAAGCCGCAAGCCAGTGAGCCACGCTACGCTGTGCTCATGCCCCGATCCACGACCACCGACCCAGACATTCAAGCCTGGCTGGACCACCTGCGGGCCGAGCGCGACGCGTCCCCCCACACGCTGCGAGCCTACCGGGCTGATCTGGGCGGCCTGGCGTCGTTTCTCGCTGAACAGGACCAGGGCTTGCGGGATGCGAAGATCGGGGACCTGCGCGCCTGGCTGAGCCGTGCCGGACACCGGGGCCGCCGCCTGGCACCGGCCACCATGGCGCGGCGCATTGCGTCCGTGCGCACCTTCTACCGCTGGATCCACCGCACCGGGCAGCTTGAACAGGATCCCGCCGCGCGCCTCTCGGCACCCAAGGTGCCACGCCACACACCCCGATTTCTCGACGTGGACGAAGCCGCCGCGGTCGTCGAAGAGCCTACTCAGAAGGGTGTCTTGAGACTGCGCAACGCCGCGTTGCTGGAGCTGCTCTACGGTGCTGGGCTGCGAGTTGGCGAGGCCACGACGCTGGACGTTGACGATGTCGACCTGGACCAACGCCTGGTCCGAGTTCACGGAAAAGGAGGCAAGGATCGGATCGTGCCCTTTGGTCCCCCCGCGGCGGATGCGATCCGGGCCCTGCTGAACCGACGCGGTGGCCAGGCCGGCCCGCTCTTCCTCAACTGCGGCGGTGGGCGCCTGTCGAGTCGTTCCATGTGGCGGATCGTGCGCGACGCGGGTGCCGCCAACGGCGTCGTCGGGGTCCACCCCCATGCCCTGCGCCACTCCTGCGCCACCCATATGCTGGGCGCGGGCGCCGACCTGCGCGGCATCCAGGAACAACTCGGGCACGCCTCGCTGTCGACCACCCAGCGCTACACCCACGTCGACGCAGCGCACCTGCTGCGGGTCTACCGGGCCGCCCACCCCCACGCCCGAACCGAAGAAGATGACTCGTGAGGGCCGGTCATCCGCCACGCTTCGCAAGAGCGGTATGCTGCCGGTGCGCCCGGAGTGATTGCGAATGAGCGAGCTGGACCTGACGCCGCAGCAGATGCAGGCAATCGACCATATGTTTGGCGAGCTGGAAAAGGGCACATCCTACGGGCTGCTCAACATCGCGTCGGATGCCACCCCCGAGCAGGTCCGCACGGCCTACTACAGGCTGTCTCGGCAGTGGCACCCCGACCGCTTCTTCCGCAAGGAAGTCGGCGAATATGCCGACCGCATCGAGATGGTCTTCGTCGGCATCACCCAGGCCTACCAGATCCTGAAGTCGCCGGAAAAGCGCAAGGCCTACGACCGCGACCTGCGCCAGAGTGGTCGTATGCCCGAGGCCGGCCGACGACCCAACCCCAGCTCCAGCCTCAGCTCCAGCTCCAGCCCCAGCTCCGACCAGCCTTCCGCCAGCCCCGGCGCTGGTCAGCCCGCGCCAGCTTCTGAAGAGCCCGCTAGCACCAGGAAGCTCTCGATCCGAGAGCGCCTCAACCAGCGCGCTGTCGGCAAGGATGGCATCCCGGGGCGGGGCCCCAGTCAGGTTCGGCGAAGAGCCGAACGCAAGGTGCGTGAGCAGCTCCGCACCCACATGGCCAAGGCAAAGGTGTTTTTTGAGCAGGGCCAGAAAGACTATCGGCAGGGCCGCATCATCAAGGCCGCCGGTGCCTTGGAGCTGGCCGTGCAATTCGACCCGCGCAATGCCGAGTACAAGAATATGTTGGACCTGACCAAGGCCGAAGCTCGGCGGATCCGCGTCCAGCAACTGACCCTGCAAGGCGGACAGGCCGAGAGCTACCAGCAATACCGGCAGGCCATTCAATGCTACCGGGACGCAGTGCGGCTGGACCCGGATGACGGAAAGGTCTTCTCTCGGCTGGCCCGTCTGGTGCGCCACGAAGAACAAGACGACCGCGGGGCCCTCAACCTGTACCGCGAGGCCGTTGTTCGTGACCCCGATGTCATCGAATACCGCATGGTGCTAGGCAAGCTGTATGCCGATCTGGGGCTGAAGCTCAACGCCAGACGCGAATACCTCGAAGTGCTCAAGCGCGACAAGGGGAACGAAGCCGCCAAGGCCGGCCTCAAGGCGCTGTGACCGAAAGTTGCCGGGCTGCGGTCGCCGGGCCATGATGCGCCCGCCGGCTCGTTGCCGGCCTCTTGGAGGTCCCATGGGCGGCCCATCGACCGCTGCCGCGATCCCCCGCAATGTCATCGTCACTGGCTTGCAGTGGGGGGACGAAGGCAAGGGCAAGGTCGTCGATGTGCTGGCGCGACGCAGCCGTCTGGTCGTGCGCTTTCAGGGCGGAAACAACGCCGGCCACACCTTGGTCGTCGATGGCCGCAAGCTGGTTCTCCACATCGTGCCCAGCGGCATCTTGAACCCGGACACGCGATGTGTCGTCGCCAACGGCGTCGTGGTCGACCCCCAGGTCTTGTGCCAGGAGCTGGACGACCTGTCTGCCTGGGGGGTCGAGATCGGCAGCGACCGCCTGGTCATCAGCGACCAGGCCCACATCATCATGCCCTACCACCGGACCCTGGACTCTTGTCGCGAGGCCGTGCTGGGCGGTGACAAGATCGGGACGACCCAGAAGGGCATCGGCCCCTGCTACGAAGACAAGGTTGCCCGCCGAGGCCTGCGCGTGGTGGACCTGCTGGACCCCGACGCGCTCCGACGGCACCTGCAAGCCGTCCTCCCCGACAAGAACCGCCAGATCGTCGACTGGTACGGGGACGCGGGCCACACCCTCGACGATCTGCTGTGCTGGGCCGCCCCGCTCGCCCAGCGCTTGCGCCCCTACGTCGCCGACACCGTCAGCCTGATCCACCAGGCCAAGGCCGACCACCAGCCCATGCTCTTCGAGGGTGCCCAGGGCACCTTCCTCGATGTCGACCACGGCACCTACCCCTTTGTCACCAGCTCCAACACCGTCGCTGGCCAGGCCTGTGCCGGCAGCGGCATCGGCCCCACCGACATCCACGCCGTCGTCGGCATCGTAAAGGCCTACACCACGCGCGTTGGGGCCGGCCCCTTCCCCTCGGAACTGCACGACGATCTCGGCACTCATCTGCGCGACATCGGCCACGAATACGGCGCTACGACCGGACGGCCCCGGCGCTGCGGCTGGTTCGACGCCACCCTCGTCAAGCACGGGGTCCGGCTCAACGGGACCACTCATCTCGTCTTGACCAAGCTCGACGTGCTGTCCGGGCTGGAGACCCTGCAGATCGGCGTCGGCTACGACTCCAGCGCCAGCACCCTGCCCGCCAGCGCCAGCGCCCTTCCCGCCAGCGCCGAGGCCGTGGCCGCCGTTGTTCCCACCTACCAGTCGATGCCTGGCTGGACCCAGGACATCACCGCCTGCCGCACCTGGAAGAGCCTGCCCGCGACCGCCCGTGCCTACGTCCAGCGCATCGAGTCCCTGGTCGGCGTACCCGTCGCCATGATCAGCGTCGGCCCAGGTCGTAAGCAGGTGATCGTCCGAGACCCGCTCTTCGGCGTTGCCCCCGACTGACTCTTCCGTTAGCTGCCGGGGGCTGAGGGTCGCTAGCTCAGTTGGTAGAGCACCGGACTTTTAATCCGAGGGTCACAGGTTCGAATCCTGTGCGACCCACCTCTCCCAACTCCCTCGCAGGCCGCGCCCCTTCATCACCCCATCGTCTAGCCAGGTCAGGACACCGGGTTTTCATCCCGGCAACACGGGTTCGAATCCCGTTGGGGTGACCAACTTCCAAAAGAGGGCTTCCATCAGCAATGTGGAAGCCCTTTTTCCCTTTTTCATTACGGGTGGCGGTAGATTCCGGTGGATCTGGACCGATTCCGAAGGCCTGCGCCTCAGCCCCGAATCCAGTCCTCCAGCTCGACGCCGGGGATGCGCCGGAAGTGTCGCTGGTTGCCGGTGACGATCGCCGCCCGACATGCGATCGCTGTGGCCGCGATGAACAGGTCGGCGTCCGCGAGCGGTGTCCCGGCCCTCTGCAGCAGCGCCTTGGCCTCTCCGAAGATCTGAGCCGCCGCCAGATCTGGTCGCAGGACGGGCAGGGTGGCCAGGAACGCGTCGACCAGGGACCGGTTCCGCTCAGCAACAGCGGACTTGGCTGCCCCGAAGTACAGCTCCGCGGCGGTGACCCAGGTGGTCGCCACCTCCTCGGGCTCTTCGGCACGCCGCTCGATGACCTGGCCGACACCTCGGAGGATCGCGATGCAGGTGTCTGTGTCCAGGATCTTCACAGGTCCACCGTCCGCCCGGAGGTGCGAGCCTCTGCAAGCGCGGCCACCTCGTCGGCGAAGCTCTCGTCGGATGCCCAGCGCCCCGCCAGCTCACGCCAGCGTGCGACCTGCCGAGCGGCAGCGGGTGAGGGCTGGCCGGCGCGATGGTCCCGCTCGGCGAGCCCGCCCTCGATGAAGATGAAAACCTGCTGCGTCAGGCTTCGCCGCTCTCGGCGAGCGGCAGATCGAAGGCGCTCCATCAACTCCACCGGGATGTCCTTCAAGGTCAACGAAGGCATGGCTACCTCAGGTTGCGATCTGGTTCCATTTTAGTTGCACGCCACCCATCGTGCAACAGGTGCCGTGGCCGGCATCCTCCTCGCCTCGCCTCGCTCTCCGCCTCCACGACCCAGTTCGAAAGTCGTCTCGTTGGGGTGAGCAACTCTTGAATGTGACCGCCTGCGCGCCATCGCAGCGGCTCTCGGCGTACCCGTGTGCGAGGTGGCTGGAGTTTCGACATGGCGGCTCACGCTCCGCCGGTGACCTCTGCGGCACCTGCCGGGGTTCCCGCTTCACGCCCTTGCCGGCAAGGCGATGTGGGACCGCCCAGGGCTGCCAGCGCCGTCTAGGTCCCCCGAATTCTGAAGGTGCGTCGGTCAACCCTGCCCGATCCTGAACGATCCGGCCTCCATTGCGGTGTTCGATGGTGTAAGTGCCTGTTTTTTGGTTCGGTGGTCCGCCGAAATGGGCAATACATTCAGAAATGGCGACACCTGAGTCGGCGGCCTTCAGGATCCCGGGGGGTTGGCGGTGCGGCAAGGCCATCGATCGGGCGACGCCAGTCAGCAGCACGGCACCAAGCCTGTCGTGGTCGACCGCCGAGCGGTGTAGCCACACGTAGACCTCGTCACCTCCCTGGACGGTGGCCGCTCGAAGCTGGAGCAGGCCGAGCGCAGGCGAGCTGCCCTTTCCCGCTCGCTCGATCCGGCCGTACCCAGCGGTGAGTACCCGAGACAACCCGCTGAGAGGCCACGCGAACACGACCTTGGCACCCGACCGTGTCCCCCTGGCCGTCCTCGACCGGCCGGATCGCCGGGCTACTGCCCCCCGTGGGCGCGATCCTACCCTCATGAAGTGGGCCGAGAAGGCCGGTACGACGCCGCCCTACAACCGCAGCGCGGGCGGTCTACGACG
>JAADHA010000291.1 GCA_013152105.1 Oligoflexia bacterium
GGGGGCACCTCGCAGGACTTCGTCCCGGCTACGTCCAGACCTGTCCGTGACCCTGGGTGCTGTGGATCAGGGCGTCTCTGATGGCGTGCTGCCGACCTGGGCGCAGCGCGCCAGTGGCCGGCCCTTGATTCGCCGTGAGGACCAGTTTATCACTGCCCTCGCGCGGGCCACGGACCCTGAAGAGATCGTCCGGGTTATCTACCAGCGCGCTGCTCGGGGCGGCATGACCGCGGCCTCGACCGGTCTGCCGGCACCGGTGATCCAGGTCATCGAGCAGATCCGCACGGTCGCCGAGCGGGTAGCATTGGGCGACTCAGGCTCGGCTCGCGGTGGGCCCGGAAGCGACGCTGAGATCGTCCGACGGTCGGGTGTCCGGGGCGAGACGCCGCGGTCCACGGCTGCCAGGGGCGCTGGGATGACGGCGCTTCGCAGTGGTGGCGCTGCTACTCGGCGTAGCGGCTTGAGTGCTTCGGGTGTGTCCAAGCTCAGCAAGAAGCTCCAGCAGCTAATCCTGCTGGCACAACGGCAGCGTCAGGCTGCCCGGCAACAGGTGCGAATGGCGGAAGAGAGCGCTGCGGCGCGTGCCGAAGGGCATGCTTCGGCGGGCGCCAGCGAAGGCGGAAATGACAAGCAAATTGACGTCGAGGCACTCGGTCGCGAGGTTCTCGAGGTCGTGAGTATGGAACTCGAGATGCGCAAGGCGCGCAGTCAGGAGGGCTCCGATGAGTTCGGGTGGTGGTAGCGTAGAGAAAGCACAGTTCGTCAATGAGGACACCAAGGCCTCATTCAAAGTCCAGTACAACCCAAGGGAATTCAAGTTCGACAAGCCTGTCCAGTGGCAGGCCCATGACGAACAGGGGACGGAAAGCACCCTTGAATTCCAGAAGGCTCAGCCTGCATCCATGCAGGTCGAGCTGTACTTCGACACGACCAGTGACGGGACGGATGTCCGTTCGACGTGGGTCAACCAGCTCTTGGAGCTGACCAATCCCAACGTCAGTCCGACCAGCGGTGAGGCCGCTGAGCTGGGCAAGCAGCGACCACCTCGGGTCAGCTTCGTCTGGGGTGAGTTCGAGCTGGTTGGCGTGATCGAATCCGTGAACGTCACGTACATGATGTTCGGATCGGGTGGCAAGCCGCTGCGCGCCAAGGTGGCGATCCAGATGAAGGAGTGGGCACCGGACAACGCGTACTCGGGTGGCGGGGGCAGCGTCGGCTACGACACGGCGTCCGTGTCCCTGGTTCAGCTACAGGCCGGCCAGACCATCACCGCGGTGGCCTTGGCGAATGGCACCACGACCCAGGCAGTCTGCGATGCCAACGGGATCAGCGACGCCATCAACGGCGCGCAGCCTGGTGACTCCCTAGTCATTCCGCAGAAGTGAGCGGAGGACCCCATGTCTGAATTGGTACGCTCAGCCACCTCCTACAGCGTGATCGTGGGTTCGCAGACCTTCTCTCAGTTGACGACTGACGGCCTTGCACAGCTCACAGTCGAAGACCACGTCGACCTGGTGCAGATGATGACGCTGCGCATGGGTGGAGCCGAGGGCCGGCCGACCTGGAACATCTCGATTGGTGACGCGGTGACTGCGTCGATGGGTCAGGGATCCAGTCCTCTCTTCGTGGGCGAAGTGACCGCGGTCGAGCCCAGCTACCAGGTGGATGGCGTCAGCTCCATCACCGTGCGGGCGATGGACAAAATGCATCGCCTGGGGCGGGGACGAAAGACGCGTTTCTGGGAGAACATGAAGGACTCTGATGTGGTCTCGGTGGTTGGCGCAGAGTGCGGACTGGGGGTGGAAGCCGACGCGACCACTGAGACCCTGCCCTACATCTTGCAGCGCAACGAGAGCAACATCGGTTTTCTCAAGCGCCTGGCGGCTCGCAACAACTACATCTTGCGGGTCGACCCTGCGGGCAGCAAGCTGATCTTCAAAAAGGCCAGCTTCTCTGGCACCTCGAAGAAAGTCGAGATGGGTGACAACCTCAGGTCGATGCGCGTGTCCTACAACAGTGTGGATCAGGTCCAAAAGGTCGTCGTTCGGGGCTGGGACCCGTCCACCAAGCAGGAGATCGTCGGCGAGGCGACCGTTGGCGACATCACGTCCATCGGGGGGGGCGCCAAGGGCGCCGATGTCGCGGCTTGCTTTGGCGATTCTACGGCCTACGTCACCGATGTGCCGGTCTCCAGTCAGTCCATGGCCAAGGAAGTCGCCAAGGCTGAACTGGAACGGCTGGCTCGGGGTTTCTGTCGGGGCAGCGCCACGGTGCAGGGCGACGACACGATTCGCGCCGGCAGCATGGTCGAGTTTACGGGGCTGCCCAGTGGTCAGAACGGCAAGGTGTTCGTGCTTGCGTCGCGCCACGTGATCTCGGGCCGCACGGGCTACACGACCGAGTTCACCTTCTGCAGCAACACCTTGGGATCTTGATCACCAGGGACCCACAGGCTGCGCGTGTCGTACTATCGCGCCGTTCACCGGCAGCCTGATCCTGGCTGCGCGCAACCGCGAGAGATGCCATGGCGGTCCGCAAGGAATTCCTCGGCCGAGGATGGGCCTTTCCGTTTCAGTTTGACCCCGCGACTGGCAAGGTCGCGCTGTCCGAATACGAGGAAAACATCCGCCAGAACATCACCGTGATCCTGGGCACGCGCCCCGGGGAACGGCAGATGCGCCCCGAGTTTGGCTGCAAGATCCACGACCTCTTGTTCGCGCCGAATACCCGGTCCACGGCTCATATGGTCGCGCGTCACGTCAAGGAAGCGCTTGGCCACTTCGAGCGACGCATCGAAGTCAGCGATGTCCAGGCGCGGATCGATCCATCCGGGTCGGTGCGCGTCGAAGTGGTGTACAAGATCATCTCCACAGGGGCTGTGGACAGCGCAGTCCACGTCGTCTCGAACACCCAGTCACGGTGAGATGCTGAATGCCCATCAAGCCGCCCAACCTGGACGATCGGCGCTACGCCGACATCGTCAGCGAAGCCCGCGCCCTCATCCCGCAGTACTGCCCGGAGTGGACCAACCTCTCTGATGCCGACCCGGGCATGACCTTGGTGCAGCTCTTTGCTTGGATGACCGAGTTGACGATCTACCGTCTCAACAAGGTCCCGGACAAGACCTACATCCACTTCCTCAACTTCATCGGCGAGGACCGTCGACGAGCGCTCCCCGCGATGGCGCCGCTGACGATCTCGTTGCGTGGCGAGGGCCCCGTCGAGTTCGCCCCCTACACCCGCTGTGCGACGCGCCAGCGCGAGGAACGCCCCGCGCTGGAGTTCTTGACCGTAGAGGGCATGACCATCCACGACTGCCAGGTCCAGCGGGTGATGGCGGTCAAGGGCGGTGTGGAGCCAGCCGTTCGCGAGCTGCCCTTCGGCTTGCAAAGCGAACACGGCTTTGCGCTCACCTTTGGCAACGGGCATGGCGCCCAGTTCTTCGAGCTGGACCCCGCGGACTACGGTCCAAACGCCTACACGCCTTACCAGTATCTCTACATCGCGCACGACGACTTCCGTCTCATGGACAGCGACCCGGAAGATGTCCGTGAGTCCGGTCGCCTGCGGATTCGCCGGACCAGTGGGGACGACCTGTCGATGGTTCCCTTCTTTCGCTGGGAGTACCCGACCGAGCGCGGCTGGCGTTCGGTCCACCTGGTCAAGGAAGACGGCGCCAACCTGGGGCTCTCCGAGTACTCGCTGGTCACGGACCTCCCGGGGATCGTGCCCATCGACCAATTCGGTCACGCCGACCAGTCCTTTGCCTTGCCCGAACCGGTCGCCCGCAACAAGTGGTGGATTCGCGGGCGCTTGGACTACGAGCGTTGGCTGGCTGCCCGAATGGAAGATGATCTCGAGGTCTCCTGGAAGGACGACCGGGGTGGCGAAGACCGGCCCATTCACAACTGGGAGGTTCGCGCCGTTGGCCGTACGCTGGAGTACTTCCTACAGGACCTGCCGCCGCTTCGTGGGGGCTGGACGATTCGCCTGGCTCTGGTGGACCGTGGCGTTCCTGCTGGACGATCAAGCTATCTGCCGCGCTATCGCTGGTACTATCGCCGCGGTGAGACCTGGGAAGTGATCCCCGCCGAGCGCATTCGCACCGAAGGCACGATGGTGATCATCAGCGGGCCGCTCACGGACATGGCCAGCGATGGGTTCAACTTGCGCGCCGAACGGGTCGAAGTCGCGTTCGTTCGCGGGCTCGCCCCGGACCTGGAGCTGGACCTCAACTGGATCCGACCGGTAGAAGTCGACCTCTACTGTGGGGACGATCCCCGGCGCCTGACTCGGATGTTGGGAGACGAAGCTCCATGGTCACCTTTCCAGATCGCGGCCCCGATCTCGCCGACCATCGGGCGACGCTTCTATGTGGGCTCAGACCTGTTCGAGAACCGCCGCCAAGCACCCGTCCTGGTCGAGATCGAGGTCGGCTTCGAGATGAACGGCGAACTCATCGAAGAGCCCGACGAAAAGTACGCATTGCAGCTTACCTATCGGGCTGAGGACAACTGGCGTGTGGTCTGGTCCGAGGACAAGATCTACGCGAACTTCAAGTTTGCGGACCTCGACCCGGACGGCGCCAAGCGCAAGGCCTGCCGGAAGATTCGACTGGTCCTGGACCCGAAGACGCAGCTCAAAGGCCTGTCCCGCCACACAGTGGGCAACACCGAGACCACCTGGCTGCGAATGGAGCTGACCAAGAGCAATCTGACCGGCGTGGACAAGGAAAAGAACGAGCACCCGATCGTCCCCAAGATCTACGGGATCAGCCTGGGCGTCGACAAGACCCTGGGCGTTGACACCTATGAACAGCCCATGCCGGGACCGCGCATGGCACAGTTGGATTTTCGCGAAGAGAATCGCCGGCTTACGCGTGTCATGACGCGGGCAGCGGGGCGGCTCAATGAGTTCTTTCCCTTCTTCCCCTTCGTCGAGATCGCCGAAGAGAACCAAGCATTGTACCTGGAATTCGACAAACCACTGCCGGTCGGTTCGCGCCACGCCATGAAGTTCCGATGCCGCGGAGAGACTTTCCTGCCGGCGGGCGTCTCCATGGAGTGGGAGGTGCTCGAGAAGCGCGAGCACGGGCGCTCCGGCTGGCATCGCTTGCAGACGATCCAGCGCGAAGAAGAGGGTCTGGAAGAACGCCCGGCCTTTGATCTCGCGGCCTCGGGCACCTTGGAATTCTCCTTGCCGGAACCAGTAGAGCTCAGCGAGCACGGCTTCTGGCTGCGCGGGCGGTACATCCTGCCCGGCGACATGTCGATCTCCGACCTGCCGCCCTTGCCGCCGGTGACCCACCTGTTGATGAACACGGTGGACGCGGTCAATCTGCACACCCAGCGCACCGAACGCTACAGCGGTCACGGCATTCCAGGGCAGGTCATTCAGCTCCTGCGCCGTCCTCTCTACCTGCACAGCGAAGAACGTGAGCGCAAGCTGTTCAGGCGTGCCAGCGACTTCGATGACATCAAGGTCTTTGTCGACGGCGAGGATGGCAAAAGCGAAGAGTGGTTCGCGGCCCGAGATGGCAGCCTGTTGTCAGCCGGAAAGGACGATCAGGTCTTCGTGGTAGACCCGGTCGACGGGACACTGACCTTTGGCAACGGGATCCGTGGCCGCATGCTTCCGGTCGGCAGCAACAACGTCCTCGTCGACACCTACCGTGTGGTGCCCGGTGACCGAGGCAACCTGGGCCCTGGTGAGATCGTGGTGTGCGAGTCCTACGGGGACAAGTTGCAGGTGACGAATCTGCTGCCCAGCGTAGGGGGCCGCGACGCCGAGTCCCTCGATGAGATTGTCCGGCGGG
>JAADHA010000378.1:0-5809 GCA_013152105.1 Oligoflexia bacterium
GGACAGCCGCTCGGGGAGGGCGGGCCCGCCGGTGGCGCCGGCGAGGTCCTCGGGTGCCCAACCCAGGACTTCGGTGGCAAAGCGGGGGAAGTCGGTCAGGACCGGGTCTGCGTCGCTATAGGCGGTCGCTGGTCGCTGCACCACGGCCTGGAACGCCTGCTGCACGGGGAGCACGGCCTTGTCCAGGACGACCTGGGCCTTGACCAGGGCGGGGGGCGCCACCACCAGGCCCACGGGCTGCACCAGGCCCAACCAGGCTTTGTGGGCTTGTCGCTCGGGATCGACGCGTCGCTTGGAGGATCGGGCCATCGGTGTCTCCTCAGCTCGACAGGGGCCAGAGGTAGACCAGGCCGACCGGCTCGATGCGCGCGGCCTTCACGACGTAGCTGCGCCGAACCCGGTCGGGCTCGGTGGCCAGTTCCTGGGCGATGGCGTCGAGGCGAGCCAGCCAGTGCTTGCGGTCGGATTCGAGCTGTCGGGCTTCCTGCGGGTTGAAGCCCAGCTTCTGCTGGCGGCCTTTCTGCTTGATCTCGTCTTGGCGCTTCCTGATCCGGCCCCGCTGGGCTTGCAGGATGCTGGCCATCTCTCGGGCCTCGGCCTGGGCCCGCTTGCCCAGGTCACGCTCGGCGCGCTCGGTGAGCACCTTGGCGCGGCGCTCCAGGTGGGGGGTCAGCTCGGCCACGTCGCGGGTGGCGTGCGCGCGCAGGCGTTCTTGGAGGGCGGGGGGGCAGTCCTGCAGCCGGGGCTGGGCCAGGGAGTCCTCGACCAGGCGCAGCACGTCGGCCTTGTCCCCCTCGCGGAGGGGCCGCAGCGTGCCACATCCGCGCTCATCCGGTGAGAGCCAGGGGGCGGCGGCGGCCAGGACTTCGTCGTGCAAGCGCGCCCCGCCCTGGCCGAAGAGCGAGAGGCGACCGAGCAACACGGCCATGGGCTGGGTCTCGTCCGTGCGGAGCACGCAGGCCCGGCGCAGGTCGTCGTCGCGAAAGCCCATGGACAGGAAGCGACCCAGCAGGCGCTGCACGACCCGGTGCTCCAGATGCAGGTGCACCACTGCGCCGTCCAGGTTGCCCGGGTCGCGGAAGACGATGGGTCGGATCGGTGCTTCCCGGCGCCACTCAGCGGGAGATTGCCCGCGCTTCCGTGGGGCGCGCAGGGTGTCCAGGGTCGCCGCCCAGGTGGGGTCGGCGCCCTTGCGTTCGTCGAGCTTGGGCACCCTCCAGCGTGCGCTGGCCGGGTCCTGGGCGGCCTTGCTGGCGTCGACGGGCGCCAGCCCCTCGGCCCCCAGCGTCTCCAGCGAGGCCGACAGGGCGTCCCGAAAGTGACGGTCGTCCAGACCGATCCACTCGCGGGATCGGCTCAGCAGCGCCCGCAGTTCGGTGAGCTGACGATCCAGCCGCGCCCGGCGCTTATCGGCGTCGTCCTGGCCCAGCTCCAGGCGCAGGGTCCGCACCCGACCGACCGCGTCGTCGTCGTCGTCCTGGTCGACCTTGTCCAGCGCTTCCGCCAGCGCTTCGGCCTCGCTGTGTTCGATGCCGAAGCGAAAGGCCCGGTCCATGCGGCGCTCGATGACCGGCGACAGGCTGCCCAGCTCTTCGTGGATCTTGCGCGTCTTCTGGACGAGTACGTCCAGCACCCGGTCCTCGGCCCGCTGGGGGAGCACGAAGTAGTGGCAGTTCACCTCGTTGGCCTTCTGGAGCTTGCGGTCGATGCGGCCGTTGCGCTGCTCGAGCCGGCCGGGGTTCCACGGCACGTCGAAGTGGAAGAGGTCGTAGCAATGGTTCTGGAGGTTCACGCCTTCACGGGCGGCGTCGGTGGCGATCAGAATGCGCAGGGGGTGCTGCGCGGGGTCCGCGTTGAAGGCCGCCTTGATGGCCTCGCGGCGCTCTTCTCCGATGCCGCCGTGGAAGGTGGCGATGCGCTCGCTGGCGCGATCCGAGCCAGCAATGGCGGCTCCGAGCTGCTGTTGGAGGTAGCGCTTGGTGTCGGCGTACTCGGTGAAGATGAGTACCCGGCGTTGGGTCCAGGCCGCGCCCTCTTGGCCGACGTCAGGGCAGAGGTGCTCGCGCACCCAACCGAACAGGTGCTTCAAGCGCACGTCGGCGTCGTAGCGGTTCCGCTGGGCGATGGTGGTCATCTCTTCCAGCAGTCGAAGCTCTGGCCCCAGGACCGCCGCATCGCCAGCGCTGGCCTGGGTCGCGGCCTCCATCTGGGCGTCTTCCTCGCGACCCACCTCTTCTTCAGAGAGCGCGGCCCGTTCGTCGTCGGCGCCAGTGCTCTGGCGCAGCAGGTCCAGGGAGCGGGGGTCGATGGTGCGGGGATCGACGGCGCGGGCCTTGTCGGCGCGGGCTTCCATGCCCCGGCGGTGTACGTCCAGGGTGCGGGCGAAGGCTTCGATGGACGACAGCAGGCGTTTTTGGAGCGAGGTCACAACCAGCATCGCCGAGGCTCGCTCGGAATTCGTTGCCTGGGCCAGCCGTGCTTCGCGCGCTCGCCGGTAGCGCTGGAGCAGCTTGGACAGGGTCAGCTCGGGCGCGTCCTCGGGCAGTCGGTCGATGACCACGCGCAGGATGTTCCGCTTGGGGAACTGCTCGCCGATGGCGCGTAGATCCGACTTCAGGCGGCGGACCATGACCTCGTCGCGCAGCTTCGCATCCACGGGTACACCGCGGACGAAGCGCTGGGGGTCCAGGATCTCCAGCAGGGCCGAGAAGCTGTTGCTGTGGCCATTGTGGGGCGTAGCCGACAGGAAGAGTCGGTGCTCGAAGCGGGGCGCCAGGTCGCGGATGACGCGGGTCAGCTTGCTGTCGATGGCGTACTTGGATCCGCTGGCAGGCGCGACGTTGTGGGCCTCGTCCAAGATGAGCAGGGCGCCGCTGCTGAACTCGCCCAGCCAGTCTCGCAACGGCCCGGCGTAGGTCTCATCCCGGACCAGGGCCTGGGAGATGATGAAGCGGGTGTGGGTCTTGAACGGGTTGATGGACCAGCCGCGCTGTTGGCGCACGCCCGAGACGTACTGGCGGTCGTAGATGATGAAGGTGAGCCCGAAGCGCTCCTCCATCTCGTCCTTCCACTGCCGCACGACCGAGGGCGGCACGCAGATGACGCAGCGGCGCACCTTCTGCCGCATGAGCATCTCTCGCAGGATGAGCCCGGCCTCGATGGTCTTTCCCAGGCCGACGTCGTCAGCGATGAACAAGTTGACCCGTGGTCGGCCCAACGCCATGCGCAGGGGTTCGAGCTGGTAGGCCTTGACCTCGATGCCGGCCCGGTAGGGGGCCTGGAAGAGCTTGGCGTCGGTGGCGGTGACGCAGTTCCAGCGCAGGGTGTGCAGGTAGGCCGAGAAGAGGCGCGGCGCGTCGAAGCCCCGGCTGGCGATGCGATCCCAGTCGGCGTCTCGCAGCAGGCGGGCGTCGATCTCCCGCTCCCAGAGGACCTCCAGGGGCTCGCCCTGGGCGTCGTCTTCCAGGCAGGAGAGGCGAACCAGCGTGCTGTCGCCCGGCTGGGGGGGCAGGTCGACGCCCTCGACCAGGTACTGGCGCGAGCGGACCCGGACGATGTCGCCAGACTGTGGGGTCACCTGATCTCTCCCCCTTTGGCCGGCGAACTGTTGCTGGCGCCCCCGCAGCGGATCCAGGCGTCCACCTCGGCCAGCTTGAACTTCCAGCGGTAAACCGTGTCCTTGGCTAGGCCAAGGTGGTCCGCGACGTCATCGACCGAGACCCAGGGTTCTGGCATGTGCTGCTCTCCAGGACCAGTGGTTTACCACAGGTCGAGAGGAGGCGATTGAAGCTCCCGCTGGTCGTTGGGAGTCGTGGAGAGTCGGTTCGAGGATGCAAGGAGTGCGTCGCCAGGGACAGCCGGCAGTTCGACAGGCGACCTGGAAGCTCAAGCTGGTGGGGGCAGCAATGGCTCTGGGGGCTTGTTGGATACTCCTTGTTGTGGCGTTGGGCGCAATTGGCCCTACGTCGCTTGAACGCCACCAGCTCCCGGCCGGCCTTCATCCACCCCGCCTGGCACGGGGCCCGCGGATTCGAGTCTTGCCGGCCGTGGAGGTGTTGCCGGTTGTCAACATGGAGGCTATGCTTCCACCATGCCGCGACCACCGCACCCCAACAAGCACATCGAGGCAGTACTCAAGGAGCTGGAGACCATGGACTGGACGGTCAAGAAGGCCAAGGGGTGCGGTCATGCATGGGGCAGGATCTTCTGCCCGGGTGGTAGTCGGGGTGACTGCATCATTTCGGTGTGGTCGACCCCCAGGAACCCAGAGAACCACGCTCGACAGATCCGACGTCGAGCACTTCAGTGCACCCACTGCTGAGGGAGTCCCCGATGCGAGAGTACGACTTCACCCTGATCCTCGACGGGCCGCGCTCGCTCACCACCGAGCTTGAGAACGCGCTGTTCCGGGCTGGGTGCGACGATGCCCTGCTGGGCTTCCGGGACGGCATTGCGTTCCTGGACTTCACCCGAAGAGCTACTTCCCTCGAAGACGCGCTTGTTGCTGCCGTCCGGCAGGTCCGCAAGGCTGCACCTGACCTTGCAGTCCTGAGAGTTGAGCCCGACGAACTTGTCACCGCGTCGGACATCGCATCGCGGACGGGACGGACTCGTGAAAGTGTCCGCTTGCTCGTCTCGGGTCAGCGTGGACCCGGCGGATTCCCCGCACCGGTGCGCGGAACCCGGAGTCGCGCCAGACTCTGGCGTTGGTCGGAAGTGGTCACTTGGCTGGCCGCGTACGACCCTACGGGAGTGGCGCCCGAGGATATCTCCGATTCACAAGTCATTGCCGCGATTAACGCAGCTTTGCTCCTTCAGCGGAGCGCACCCGATCAACCTGGCCACCTTCTGGAGCGCCTTTCTGCGTGAGCAAGTTGACGAAGACTTGGTCCAATCGCGCCTGGCGCGGGCGTCAACATCACTGTCGTTCTCTCTTGCTGCCCGATCTGGACCATACCTTTGCTGCCACAGACCGGGCCAACTGCGTCGAACGCGCGTGAAACGCCATGCCCTCAGGCTCCTACCTCGCCTCCGGGAACGTTCTCTCCCGCGATCGCGTGTGGCGCAGCCCTCTACGAGCGCCACCTTGGTGGTTGTACAAATGGGGTCATCAGGGTGACTCAGGCGCCGTTCAGTATTCATGAACCATGAACCATGAACAGCGTCCTGAAGCCCCAAGACCTGGCAGCCGCTCTGGCGATATGTTCCAGTTGGCAATTCCTCCGCCTGTCTCGCCCCCGAGGGCGAACTTGTCCCCGGCGATGGCCCACCAGGCCACTCGTCCTGCGGGTGCTCGCCGGACCCGCCATCGCCCGACTGGCCGGATGCACCCCGCCGGGTGGTCAGCCGAGAGCCTGGGCAGGGTAGTCTTTTTGCTAACTGGAAATGCCTGGCACCTGGCACTTGACAACTAGGACGCCGTTCAGTATTCATGAACCATGAACAGCGTCCTGAAGCCCCAAGACCTGGCAGCCGCTCTGGCGGTCTGCGTATGCCCCAACAATGCGTGGTCCTTCGAAATCCTATCGCAGTGGATGGGTGTAGGAAGGTCGTACCTGTTCTATGCTCTGCAACGCGCTGGCGAGTCGGGCTTGTACAGGGCTGAGTCTCGGGCAGTGAACCGGGCGGGCCTGCTGGAGTTGATCGAGCACGGCATTCGCTGGAGCTTCTACGTGCAACTGGGTGGCCGGGTTCGAGGGATACCGACGGCACACGCTGGGCCCACCCTATCCGAGCAACTGTTGGCAGAGCCGGCCGCCTCGGTCGTGTGGCCATCATCGGCGGGCAGAGTGGCGGGTCAGGCGCTGGA
>JAADHA010000378.1:5820-8033 GCA_013152105.1 Oligoflexia bacterium
CCCCCAAGCCGTGAGCACCGTGGAGCGGGCACCCGAGCTATATTCGGTGTTGACGTTGGTGGACGCAGTACGTTTGGGTCGGCGGCGTGACACCGCGTTGGCGATGGAACACCTTCGGGCCAGAGTGGGGACGTGATGGATCCGCTCGAGATGATGGAAAAGGTGGCCGTGCTGATGGAGCGCGGTGGCCTGGATGGCACTTTTGCAGGCGGGACAGTGCTGGCTTTGTACGTAGACGACGTGAGTCGCGAAGATCTGCGCCCCACACAGGACGTCGATGTCATCGTGTATGCAGATAGCTATGGGGCCTACCAGGCGGAATGCAGGAAGTTGATGCGGGTAGGTTTCGAGCCGGGGAGGGAAGATGGAGATCCGCTGTGTCGGTATCGGGGCGCTGGCCTGATCGTCGACTTGATGCCGACACCGTACAAAGGGATGGGAACCGACAACCCATGGTTCGGATTGGCGACCGAGACCGCGGAGTGGGTGGAACTTCCTGGCGGCACCCAGGTCCGCATCGTGTCCGCACCGGTGTACCTGGCTACGAAGGTGACCGCGTTCGAAGGCCGTGGCCGTGGCGACCTGCTCATGTCGAAGGATTTCGAGGACATCGTCGCATTGGTCGACGGGCGAGAACATTTGGTGGCAGAGGTCGAAAAGGCACCTGGCAGTCTCCGGGTCTTCGTCGCCAAATGGTGCGAAGAACTTCTCCGTGAAAGGTGGCTCTCGGATGCTGTGGCTGGGCACGTGTCCCGGGCATCAGGCCCTGGCCGGATCGATGTGGTCATGTCCCGCCTTCGAGAGTTGGCCAACCTTGCGCCAAAGCATGGATGATGGCCTTTCACCGTGCGCCAGCGCCCCGATCCCGGCGATGACGCCCAGCAGCCACCGGTCCGCGCCACCACGAGCCCGCAGGCCGCTGTTGAGGAAAGCGATCTTCGCCGCGGCGCACTATCAGGCTGCATGCGAGACTTCACCGCAGAACTTGCCTCGGTCCAGTGCTGGGACCAGCGCGTCCAGGCCGTCTACCAGGCGACCGGTGAACCTGCCATTGACTGCGTCCTCCAGACCCGTGGCGAACTTGAAGACATCTGCGCCTTCATCGAAGCACACCGGGTCCGCCGCTATCTGGAGATCGGGCTGTGGACCGGCCAGCTTTGGTGCACCCTGCACGCCCTCTTTGGCTTCGACCTGGTCGCGGGCTGCGATGACGGGTACGCGAAACGGCGCTTTGGCCTGCCGCTGCACACGCCACCAGACGGCCGCCTGTTCAGGGGCAACAGTCGCAGCGCCGAGTACCTGGCCTGGCGCCAGGACCTCGGCCTGATCGACCTGGTCTTGATCGACGGCGACCACAACCTGGCTGGGGTGCAGGCCGATATCGACCGCGAGCGCCGCCTGCCCCATCGCTTCCTGGCCCTGCACGACATCACGGGCAGCAATCGCCACACGGTCGGCGTCCGCCAAGCCTGGCACGCGCTCTGCGGCGGTCAGAAGCAAGAACTGCTGGCACCGCATCGCGAGATCGGCCTGGAGCACTCCACGATGGGGATCGGGATCTGGTCTGAGACGGAGCGCATCGGACCAGCGAGATAAGCCTGCAACGCTGCAATGCCGCCACGACCTGGCTACAGTGGCCCACGCTCAGGAGGCGATGATGGAAGTCTCTCTCACCGCTGCGGCGCTGACCCTGGCCCTGGGCTGCGCAAGCCCGCCGCCCCAAGGCGTCATGCCCGACTTCTCACTGGAAGATGTCAACACGGCCTCGGTGTCGTACCGGGACACGATCTCGCCCCGGGACAAGCTCGACCAGATCAGCGCCTGGTACTTCGGCCACAGCACCTGAGGCTACTGCCGTAGCCAGTTTGGCTACCTCGCCGAAATTCAGACTGAGTACGACCTGGACGTCGTCTCGATCATCGGGGTCAACGCGGCTGGCGAAGAGTCGGGGAACTCAACCATCCCCGACATCGCCGACCTGCCATGGCTCCAGGACGACAGCACCCAGGACGCCTGGGGCCAGTGGGCCGTCGAGTGGCGGGACATCGTGGTCCTCGATGCCAACAACGCAGAGGTCGGGCGCATCAACCTGACGGATCACGACCTGGCAGAGCAGGCCAACCAGGACCAGCTCATCGCGCTATTTGTGGACGCGGGGGCGCCATAGCGTCATGCAAGGACCTCAGAACACCGACTGCGGCACGAAGATCCGG
>JAADHA010000575.1 GCA_013152105.1 Oligoflexia bacterium
CGCGGTGCTGACCACGCCCTGGTGCTGCCAGAAACGTCGCTCGGCCCCCCAAAAACAACCCATGCCGAAGACGATGGTCTGGAGCCCCGGGGCGAAGGGCGGCCGCAAGGGCTGACCGTTCACGGCGTGGCGATCCGGTAGGGTGAAGGCGTAGGTCTCGCGGCCAGGAAGAGCCTGGTCGGGGCAGACCATCGCGGGCGAGAAGAGGCGGTCGAACACGGCAGTCCTCCGAGATCACCCCATAGCGCAGGAACAGCACGCGTCAGGCGCTCAGCCCCGGACCAGCTCCACCGCCGCCCGCAAGCCGACCTGGATCGCCCGGTCTTCGGCCTGCGCGGCCGCTTTGCTGTCGGCCCAGTGCTCGCCGACCCCGATGACCGCCAGGATCGCGCCGGCCATGACGACGTCGAGGGCCAGCCCACCCTGGGAGATCGGGCGACGGTCGGCCCCAAAGACCTGGGCCAGCAGGAAGAGGTGGCTGCTCTCCATCTCGGTGGCCAGGACACCGGCGGACTCCAGCATGGCCATGTAGCGCGCGTTCTGGTCGGCCAAGGGCCCGGTCGGGATCTCGCGACCGTAGAAGGCGTCCTTGGCGTGCACCAGCCCGCGGAAGGTCTGGTCGGCGAGGCCGAGCGCCACCGCGGCCTTGCCAAGGGCGTCGATCCAGGCGGGGTGGGCCACGGCGGGGACTTCGCGCGGGACCAGGGCGTCGCTGGCGCCCTCGTCGCGTACCGCACCGGTGGCGATGATGAGCGATCCCAGGCCGATCTGTTCAGGTTGGAGGCTGCCGCAGGTGCCGACCCGCAGCATGCTGCGTACGCCCAGGGCGCGAAGTTCACTGACGATGATGCCCAGGCTGGGACAGCCCATGCCGGTGCCCACCGCGCCGATGTCCACGGTGAGGCCGTCATGGGTGAAGGTGCCGGTGTGGACGTCGTGGCGGCGAGGGTTGCGGTGGACCTGGGTGTCGTCGAAGTGAGCGGCGATCTTGCGCGCGCGGGTGATCGAGCCGGGAAGGATGAAGATCCGCCCGCTGCCGTCATTGCCGGCGACGACGTCTGGGGCGATCGCCAGGTGGTGGGCGTCGCGAGCGCTCATGAACCGGCTCCGGCGGTCGCGTCGGGCATGAGACCACCCACGTCCTCCAGGCGCGCGATCCGCTCGCGACAGACCGCGGCCAGGGCCGAGGCCGAGGCGGCGTGGTGACCGCGGAAGAAGGCACGCTGTCGATGGAAGAGGTCGTCGAGGAACGCGTCCCCGACGCCCCGCCAGGTCTTCGCGCGGGCGGCCATGAAGTCGTCTCGCTGAAGCGATCCACCCTGGGGCCAACGCTCCAGCAGGGCGTCGCCCAGGGTCCACCCATCCTTGGCGAAGGCCAGCACCTGTTGCCAGTAGCCCACGACGTCCTGGGCGTAGTGCGGGATGTCGAAGGCTCGCGAGCCCGCGTCGTAGATGGCACAGCGCTCGACCAGATAGCCAGGGCGATCGTACTGGCTGGCTTCGAGCTCGGGCGACAGCAGGGCACCCCGCCGCACCAGGTCTGTGCCGGGGATCCCGATCCGCAGCTCGGCCTTGCTGTCCACCAGCTTGAACTTGCCTTCGAGGTAGATCAGCACCGTGCGCTGGTAGTCCGGGAAGGCCTGGCGGAGGCGAGTGTCGATGGCGGCCAAGGCTTTTTCGGCCTTGTGGCAGCCGATGGTGAAGAAGACCAGCGAGCGCACCGATCCGCCTATCTTCACGATGTGGTCGATGATCACACGCAGTCCGTTCTCCATCGTCACACCGGTGGCGACGACGTCCCCCATGATCAACACCGCGTCCTTGGGGATGTCCAGCTTGCGGTACATGTCTTCCTTCACCGACCAGCGGCCGTCTTCGCGGTAGCGCTGGCTGCTCATGAAGGCCGAGCTGTGGCGGTTGAAGCCATAGGCGCTGTGCAGGGCCCGGCGCAGCTCGAAGTTCAGCCCGCCGCGCAGGAAGCTGACCACGCAGACCCGTTCTTCTGGGTGCTGGTCCAAGACCGATCGGAAGGGGGCGGTCACCAGCGCGGTCGTCATGCTGGCTTGCAAGGCCAGGTTGAAGGCAACACCCAGCAATTCTGGCTGGTTGCAGATGTTGCGCGTGCCGGCCGTGCTGACGACATAGCGTTCAACCGCGCCCTGGTGGTCACCGCGGACGGCGTACCAACTGGCGGCGGCGTTGCGTTTCACTCGCTCCAGGTACTGCATGCGAACCTCTCCGGGGCTCTCTATGCGATGTCGGAGCGGACCGCAGCCGCCCTGATCCGGCCGCTCCCCCTATGATGGGCAGCCGCATCTCCCCGGAGCCAGCCGTGCCACTTGTGCCACCCAGCGCCCCCCGCCAGCGCCTCGCCCTTCACTGGCAGATCCTGATCGGCATGGCCGCTGGCCTGGTCGTCGGGCTGCTGGTCAATGCCTTCCAGGGACCGCTGGCTGACCTGGCCGCCAGCTCGGCCCTGGCCGCCTCGGTGATGGACTTCCTGGCGAAGGCGAACCAATTCGTCGGCGACCTCTTCCTGCGGGGGCTGCGCTTCATCGCCGTGCCCATCGTGCTGTTCAGCCTGGTGGTCGGGTCCAGCAGCCTCAATGACCTCAAGAAGCTGTCCCGGATCGGCGGACGCACCATCATCATCTACCTGCTGACGACCTCGCTGGCGATCACGGTGGGCCTTGTCCTGGCCAACATCACGCGGCCCGGCACGTGGCTCTCGCCCGAGCTGCGCGACCACCTCGCCACCGCCGCGGCGGACACGGTCTCGGACAAGCTCCAGGCGGCGGCGGCTCCAGATGTCTGGGCAACCCTGCTCAATATGGTGCCCCAGAACCCCTTCGCCGCGCTGGCCCAGGGAAATATGCTCCAGGTGGTCTTCCTGGCCCTGGCCATCGGCGCCGCTTTGACCCTGGTGCCCAAGGAAAAGGCGGAATTTGTCATCAAGGTGGCCGATGGGCTGACCGACGCGATCATCAAGCTGGTGGGCGCCATCATGCTGACCGCCCCGGTCGCGGTCTTCTGCCTGATCGCTGGCGTGATGGCGACCATGGGCATCCAGGTGCTCAGCGCGCTGTTGGTCTACAGCCTGACGGTCATCGGCGGTCTGCTGATCATGACGCTGGGGGTCTACCCCCTTCTGCTCAAGGTGTTCTCGGGCGTGGGCCCTCGCCGCTTCTTCGAGGCGATTCTGCCCGCCCAGCTTCTGGCCTTCAGCAGCAGCAGCAGCTCGGCCACCCTGCCCGTCACGATGGAGTGCGTCGAGGGGCGCATGGGTGTGGGCGAGGACGTGACCAGCTTCGTGATCCCCCTGGGTGCGACCATCAATATGGACGGAACCGCGCTCTACCAGGGCGTGGCCGCGCTGTTCATCGCGCAGCTCTACGGGATCCCCCTGGACCTGGGAGCGCAGCTCACCATCGTCCTGACGGCGACCCTGGCCAGCGTCGGGACCGCGGGTGTGCCGGGCGTGGGGCTGATCATGCTGGTCATCGTGCTCCAGGCGGTGGGCATCGGGGATGAGGCCATGAAGGGGGGCATCGCCATCATCTTCGGCGTGGATCGCCTGCTCGATATGTGCCGGACGACCACCAATGTGACCGGAGACGCCATGGTCGCCACCGTGATCGCGGCGCGTGAGGGCGATCTGCTGACGGCCCAAGCCGTGGCCGACCGACGGGCAGAAAGGCAGGCGGTCGGCATGGACGAGAATCCCTGATCGCTTAGGGCCCGACCATGCTTCTCGTCCTCATCCTGGCCTGCTCGATCTCCGAAGACGCCTTCCCCGACGCCTTTGGGGGCGCCGCCTGCACGCGCCTGGAGCGCTGCGACAAGGGTGCCTACCAGGACACCTGGAGCGACCGCGCGGACTGCGTGAACGCGTGGGGCAGCATCGCCCAGGTCTACCTGGACGCGGGCGATCTGCTCGGCGCTGTCTATGATCCGACGGCCGGCCACCAGTGCGTACACGACCTGCGCGGCGCCGACTGCGGCACCTTGGAGAGCGGCCAGATCGACTGCAATGTGTGGCAGTAGCGCCGCGGCTCAGTCGCGCCGTCGCACAAGCGCCAGCAGCCCGACCAGCAGCCCGACCAGCAAGCCACTGCGAGCGGGCACCGTGGTACAGCCGCCACAGCCGCCCAGCACGCCGCCTTCCGGCTTGATCGAGACGCCCGTGTCGCCCGTGTCTGTGACCACCGGGACATCGTCGCTTGGGTCCAAGGGGTCTGTACCGTTGATGATCTCGGTGCCATCGTCGACAGAACCGTCATCCGTGTCAGCGTCCGTGGGATCGGTGCCGTAGATGTTGAGTTCGTCACCGTCCAGCAAGCCGTCCGAGTCGGTGTCCTCGTTGTTCGGATCGGTGCCGTAGATATCGACCTCGTCGCCGTCGATCAGGCCGTCACCGTCGCTGTCATCGTTTAGCGGATCCGTCGAGGTCTCGTCAACCTCGCGACCATCCAGCAGGCCGTCATCGTCCGTGTCATCGTCCAGGGGATCGGTCAAGGTCTCGGTGACCTCGCGACCATCCGAGAGACCATCGGCGTCCGTGTCCGCCAGCAGCGGGTCGGTGCCATATTTGTTGACCTCGGTTCCGTCCAGCAGTCCATCATCATCGGTGTCACTGTCCAGCGGGTCTGTGCCGTAGACATTGACCTCGTCCCCGTCGTCAAGGCCATCGCTGTCCGTGTCCGGATCAAGCGGGTCCGTGCCGTAGGTATTGACTTCGTCCCCGTCGCTCAGGCCGTCGTCGTCGGTGTCGCTGTCCAGGGGGTCGGTGGTGGTCTCGTTGACTTCTTCCCCGTCGCTCAGGCCGTCGTCGTCGGTGTCGGGGTCCAGGCGGTCGGTGCCGTGGACGGTCTCTTCGCGGTCCGTGAGCCCGTCGCCGTCCGTGTCGGTTGTGTCGGTGATGTCGTCATCGGGATTGAGGGGGTCGGTACCGTCCACCAACACCTCGACACCGTCGTCGGTGCCACCATCATCGGTGTCGGCGTCGGTCGGATCGGTGCCGTAGATGTCCACTTCGTCGCCATCGGACAGGCCGTCGATGTCGGTGTCATCCAGCCGGGGGTCGGTGCCGTAGACATTGATCTCGTCGCCATCCGTCAGGCCATCGTCATCGGTGTCCGCGTCCAGCGGGTCGGTGTGATGGACATTGACCTCGTCGCCATCGGTCAGGCCGTCGCCATCGGTGTCCGGGAGCAAGGGGTCCGTGCCGACCGTTCCGACTTCATCACCATCCGTCAGGCCGTCGTCGTCGGTGTCGGTGTCGAGTGGGTCGGTTCCGTAGTCCAGAACTTCTTCACCATCGCTGAGGCCATCACCGTCGGTATCTGCCACATTCGGGTCGGTGCCCACATCATCGACCTCGACATCATCGTCGAGTCCGTCGCCGTCGGTGTCCACACCACTGTCCACGCCGTTGCAGTCCTGGTCGATGCCGTCGGCGAGCACTTCGGGGGCGCCCGGGTACACCGTCGCATCGGTGTCGTCACAGTCTTCGCCCCGGTAGGCCGAGCTGTCGAAGCCGTCCTGATCGGCGTCGTAGTCCGACCAGCCGTCGCAGTTGCTGTCCACCCCGTCGTACCAGACCTCGGCTTCGTCGGGGTTGATGTCGGGATCGCTGTCGTCGCAGTCATCGCCGCCATAGGCGTCGCTGTCGTGGCCGTCAAGGTCGGCATCATAGTCCGACCGACCATCGCAGTTGCTGTCAATACCGTCGTACCAGGCGTCCGGCGCACCGGTGTAGATCGTCGCGTCGGTTTCATCGCAGTCATCACCGCCGTAGGCGCTGCTG
>JAADHA010000262.1 GCA_013152105.1 Oligoflexia bacterium
GCAAGGAACAGTACCGCCCCAGCGACGAAGAGCTTCACGATGTCGGCCTGGACCCCCAGGTCTTCACGGGACAGCTCTGGCGCGCCGTCGGCTGCCCCGAGTGCAATATGAAGGGCTACCGTGGCCGAATGGGGATCTACGAGCTGCTCATCGTCAGCGAACGGGTCCGAGCCCTGGTGACCAGCGGCGCGGACGCCAACCGCATCAAGAAGCAGGCCATCGCCGAGGGCATGAAAACCCTGCGTGACGACGGCATCCGCAAAGCCCTAGAGGCTCACACCTCGCTCGACGAGGTCATGCGGGTCACCCAGGACGACGTCTTCGAGTTGGACTAAGCCATGGCCGCCTTCGAGTACAAGGGCTTTGATCACGCGGGCAAGCCGCTCAGCGGCATCGTCGACAGCGAGAATTCGCGTGGCGCCCGGTCGAAGCTGCGCAAGCAGGGCATCTTCACGACCGAGGTGTGGGAACAGAAGGCCGGCCGCCGGACCAAGGGCTCGGGCCTCAATTTCGAGATCGACCTGTCGCGCTTCCTGGCCAGGGTCAGCCTGCAGGACGTCGCCCAGTTGACCAGCCAGCTCTCGACCCTGGTCGGAGCCGGGATCCCGATGGTCGAGGCGCTCACGGCCCTCATCGAGCAGACCGAGCAGCCGACGCTGCACCTGATGCTGATCGAGATCCGTGAAAAGGTGAACCAGGGCGACACCCTGGCCGACGCGATGGTGGGCTACCCCAAGGTGTTCGGCGACCTGTTCGTCAATATGGTGCGGGCCGGCGAACAGTCCGGCGCCATGGACATCGTGCTGTGCCGCCTCACCGACTACATCGAGGCCCAGGTCAAGCTACAGGGCGAGCTTCGCTCAGCCTTGACCTACCCCTTCCTGATGGGGGGGGTGAGCGGCCTCATCGTCCTCGGCCTCTTCGTCGGTGTGATCCCACGTATCAAGCGGATCTTCGACAGCTTCGGCGAGGGACTTCCCCTGGTGACGCGCGTGATCCTCGCGATCAGCGACTTCGCGGTGGCGTGGTGGTGGATGCTGATCCTGCTGGGCTGCGCCCTGGTCTTCGCGGCCTTCAAGTACGTCCGCACCCCGTCGGGTCGTACCCACTGGCACCGCTTCCTGCTCCAGGCCCCGATCTTCGGCCGCATCAACCGCCTGGTGGCGGTCAGCCGCTTCTGCCGCACCCTGTCGACGCTGCTCGACAGCGGCGTACCGATCCTGACCGCGGTCAGCATCGTCAAGACCGTCGTCGGTAACGACATCATCAGCGAAGCCATCGAGAGCGCCGGCAAGAACATCCGCGAGGGCGAGAGCATCGCCAGCCCCTTGAAGGCCAGCGGCCAATTCCCACCCCTGGTCACCCACATGATCGCCATCGGTGAGCGCACCGGCGAACTCGAGCCCATGCTCGGCAAGGTCGCTGACGCGTATGACCAACAGGTCGAGACCACCATCGGCACGCTCACCTCGCTGCTCGAACCGATCCTCATCCTGGTGATGGGCGGTGTCGTCGTGGTGGTCGCGCTGGCCATCCTGCTGCCGATGCTGTCGATGTCGTCCATGATCCACTGATCGGCGCACTGATCCCCTCCTCACCCCGGAGCCCACCATGAAGCCCACCCTCCACCGCAGCACCCGCAGCCACCGCCTCGGTCGGCGCGCTGGCATGACCCTCGTCGAGATCATGGTGGTCATCGCCATCCTCGGCACGCTGATGGCCGTCGTCGGGGTCAACGTGGTCAATCGCCTGCAAGACGCCAACGTCGGGACCACCGAGCTGCAGATCAAGCAGATCGAGCAGAACCTGGCCATGTACGCCGCCAAGCACAAGGGCAAGTTCCCCAGCACCAGCCAGGGCCTGGAGGCCGCCGCCAAGTACTTCCCCGACAGCAGCGTGCCGCAGGACGCCTGGGGCAACACTTTCCAGTACTACAGCCCCGGCACGCACGGCGATCATGACTTCGAGATCATCAGCCTGGGTCGGGACGGCGCCGAGGGCGGCGAAGACTATGACGCCGACATCAAGTCCTGGATGATCGGCAAGGACTCGGACTGAGCCCGCACCTGACCATGCGCAGAACGCCGCCATCGTCCCGTCGCCGCAAGGGCATGACGCTCATCGAGATCGTCGTGGTCATCGCGATCATGGCCATCATCGCGGCGGTCGCCATGCCTTCTCTGGCCGGCCTCCTGGACCTGAAACAGCGGGCCGGCGCCAAGGAGCTGGCCGAGACCTACACCTGGCTCATCGACGAAGCCGCGCTGCGCAACGCCACCTTCCGCATCGCCTTCGACCTCGACCGCGGCTCCTGGAAGGTCGAGGTGGGCGACCCCGACACGGTGGTGTTCAGCACCCCCGAGGAGCGCGAGCAGTTCGATGAGGACCTCCAGTCCCAGATGAGCCGCTTCACCAAGCGCGAGCTGGAAGAAGGCGCTGCAGACGACCTCAAGGAGCGCACCGGGCGCTTCGAGGGGCTCAGCGACCCGGTCTTCACCACCAGCCAGAAGCTGCCAGGCGGCACCGTCTTCGCGTGGGTCTGGACGCCCCAGTACGGCGACGAGGGTGTAGAGCCCGACCCGAAATTCGACCCGGACAAAGTAGAAAAGGACCAGCCCGGCACCATGGCCTACAGCTACATCTTCAGCGACGGCACCGCCGAGCACACCGTGATCCGGATCGTCGACGAAGACGACTCACAGGACGGCTACACCGTCGAAGTGGAGCCGGTCAGCGGCCGCGTCCATCTCTACGCCGACATGATCGATCCCAAGGAATCTCTGGCCTGGTTGCCGGACGAGGGGCCGTCCTTCCGATGACACGCTGCTCTGCTCACTCCCTGGCCCCCACAGCCACCCGAAGCGGCTTCACCCTGCTCGAGGTGGTGGTCGCGCTGGGGATCCTGTCGATGGGGATGATGGTGCTGGTGGACACCCAGGCCAGCAGCGTGTTGTCGACGGTCAGCGCGGACCAGGCCATGGTGGCCAACGAGCTGGTCCAGGAAAAACTGACCGAGGTGATGCTGCTGGTCGAGGTCGAGGGCTTCACCGACCAAGACAAGAGCGAGACCGGCAACTTCGAAAACTTCGGAGACGAGGACTGGCGGGGCGACTCGCTGGATCTTGATGTCGAGGGCTTGGAGGACTTCCACTACGAGTGGACCGTCCGCAAGATCGAGCTGACAATCCCGACCGACCTGGCCGCCGTCATGGGAGATCTCGAAGACGTCGGGTACATCCCCGATGACCAGCAGACCGAGAACACCGACTCCAACGACTCCAACGGTGCCCCCGACCTGTCGTCCTTCGGCATTACGCCAGAAGTGATCAGCGACTACCTCGGTGACTACATCCGCGAGCTTCGCGTCGTCGTGTGGTGGGGAAGCGAGGAACCCCAGGTCGACGAGCCCGGTCAGCTCCCCGAGAACAGCGTCGAGCTGCTGACCCATGTGATCAACCCGACCGGGCAGATCAGCGCGCCTCTTGGGGGGGCGCTATGACCCGCCCCCTTGCCAGCCCTGCCGCGCATGGTACGGGCGGCTTCACCTTGCTCGAGGTCATCGTCGCCCTGGGGATCCTGGGCGTGATCGCCGCGCTGGCCTTCTCAGCGCTGCGCGGTTCCCTCAACGCCCGGGACTTCATGGAGGGCGAAGAGGAATTCAGCCGCTCGGCCGGCACGGCCCTCGACCGCGTCAGCCGCGACCTCGAGCTGGCCTACCTCACCAGCAACACCAGCGCGATCGCCACCTACCAGACCGTCTTCATCGGCAAGGACGGCAACCAACTCGACGAACTGTGGTTCGCCACCCTGGGCCACCAACGCCGCTTCGCGAACAGCCGCGAGTGCGACCAGGCCGAGATCACCCTGTGGACCGAACCCGACCCTGAAAACAGCGACGCAAGCGTCCTGTTGATCCGAGAGTCCCAGCGCATTGACGAGCGTCCAGAAGCGGACGGCCCCGTCATGCCGCTGGCCCACGGGGTGCAGCGTTTCGACCTGCGCTACCTGGACCCCACGACCGGCGAGTGGACCGACGACTGGGACTCCACCGGCGCCGACCAGCCCAACCGCCTGCCCCGGGCCGTCGAGATCGTCCTGGTGATGTTGGCCCCCGACCCGGACGACCCCGAGAAAATGAAGCCTCGATCCTTCGTCCGCACCGTCCAACTCGCCTTCGCCAGCACTCTCAACCACGACGCGCAATTCCTCAACGCACAGCGGGCGACCCAATGACCCGTCCCCTCGCCCGCGCCTGGCAGGCCCTCACCCGACCACGAAGCCTGGCAAACCTGACCGGAAGAAGTGGCCTGCGCGCCCGTCCACACGGCGGCGAGCGCAGCGGCATCGCCTTGCTGGTCGTGATGACCACCATCATGATCATCACGGTGATTGTGTCCGACCTGGCCTACACCGCGCGGGTGCGTTTCCTGGTCACCGCCCACCGCACCGAGCACGAACAGGCTTACTGGCTGGCCCGCAGCGGGGTCGAACTCTACAAGCTGCTGATCCTGGCCGACAAGCAGATCGGCAGCCAGGCGACCTCCCTGATGGCCGGGACGCCAATGGAGGGCATGGCGCTCGGCGGCCTGCTCGATATGGTCCCCCAGATCAACACCGGCCTGCTGGTGATGCTGATGGGATCGGACTCGGCAAGCACCGCGACCGAAGATCTTGCGAACAGCGAAGACCTGAGCGCCGAACAGAAGGCCACCATCAAGGGAGAAGCCAGCGTCAGCGACGAAGCCCGCCAAAAGGCCATCGAAGAAGGCGGCGGCCTGTTCAGCGAGCGGTCCTGGCTGGACATGCCCGGCGACTTCAGCGCCCAGGTGGAGCGCGAGGACTGCCGGATCAACGTCAACCTGCTGGCCAGCAACACGGCCACGACCCTGGACGAGTCGCCCACCTACCAACTGCTGGTGGGCCTGATGTCTGGAGAAGAGAACGAACAGTGGCTCCAGGATCGAAACCTGACGGCCCGCGAGCTGGTGGCCAACCTGGCGGACTGGGTCGACGCCGACGCGCTGCGCAGCGGCGATCGCGGCGGCTACGAGGATGGCCTCTACCAGATCATCGACCCGCCCTATCTGGCCAAGAACGCCGCCTTTGACACCCAGCAGGAGATCCGCCTGGTGGAAGGCTGGCAGGACGAGGTCTTCGCCCGCTTCGGCGATATGTTCACCGTCTACGGCAGCGGGAAGCTCAACATCACCTGCGATGACGATCAGGTGATCTGGGCCATCCTGCACAGCAGCTTTGTCGACAATCCCCCTCGCACCGACACGCAGACCCAAGACATCATCGACTACCTCAATGAACAGCGCTCGCTCTACGGCGGCTGCACCAAGCCGGCGGACTTCATCGACTGCCTCAAGAGAGCCCCCAACGCCCCCAGCCCCAAGGACGAGCTGAAGAACCTGCTGACCGACCAGAGCAGCGTCTACCGCATCACCAGCACCGGCCTGGTGGGCACCAGCGCCACCACGATCACCGAAGTCCTCCAGTACGACTCGCGCGGGCGCAGCAAGCTGCTCTACCACCACGTCGACTGAACACCCCGACTGAACACGACGGCCTCAGGCCGCACCTTTCCCCCAGAGCGAACAGACCCCCATGGCCAAGCTCATCGCCATCGACCTCGGCAACCACCGCGTCAAGCTGGCGGTCTACGAGGGCGGCTTCGGTCGCTACCAGCTCGAACAGCTCAGCAGCGCCCGAGTCGATCAGGACCAGGACCAGGGCCCGGACCGCGAGGGCCGCCTGCGCGCGCTGACAACCCTCCTCGATGATCTGCCGACCGGCGGCC
>JAADHA010000088.1 GCA_013152105.1 Oligoflexia bacterium
TACCCTCATTCTACGTCCGAGCGCCGCCCATACCTGCAGCCACCAGCACAGATGCCACCACCTGCCTTCCCTTCGCGCTGGCCCACCCGGCACCCGAGCCCATCAGTCCCCATGCGCTGGCGATGGCTACGGGTCGAAGCCTGGAGATGGTGCCTCGGACTCTGGCAGAGATGCCCGAGGGCGAGTCAGACCCGTCGGCCTGGGTGCGGTCCTATCGCCCGTAGTGGGCGGGCGGAGGAGTGGGGATTCGCGTGCCAATCCATCTGAAGTCGGTGGAGAACTTCGTGGTCCAACGGCACGGCAGCTTCCGGCAGTTGACCGTGCCGGAGCGCAAGATCCTGATCCATTGGGCTGAGGTCATGGTGAGCATGATTCAGGCATCATGGCCCGTGGATACGAGCTATTCGCGCGACGGATTCTTTGCGACGATCACGGGCAGCAAGCGTCCATTCCAGATCATCATCGAGAATCGCGTGGGCTACGTCCAATGGGTCCACCGTGCCGGCACGTCGCGAGACCCGGAGCGGGCCCTGTGGCGCACCCTGATCCCCGATGTGTTGGCGTCCGTGCAGGCGCAGATGCTCAACGAGATCCGCGCAGAAATCATCCGCACCGAGGCCGACATCAAGCTGGGCAAGTTGCCGTCTAATCGGGGCCTGCTGAGGCTCCCCCGCGGTCGCGGGGATGGGCCCGAGAACGAGTGAAAACGAAGCCGGAAGCGATCGACTTCCCCGCGCTCGCGGGGAAAGACCCGGGATCTTCCCGTTGCCCTTGGCCGCCTCCTTGACCTTGTTCTGGGCCTCGCGGAACACTCGGCCCTGCAGCCCGCTGACGGTCGAGCAGTCTTGAAAAGTGACCGTCCAAACGAGGCAGATCGGCCACCAGCTTGTCGGCGATGACCTAGCGTCCCGTTGACTCCTGGTTGGCGTGACCGACGATGTCCGCGCACCGTCGCGCGGCCTTGGGCTCATCGTGGATCTCGGCAACCCAAGCAGGAAGCGCATCGCGGACTGCAAGAACCAGCGGCGCCGCTCCAATACTTCGGCCAGCGCCCGTACCTCTTGCTCGCGTCCGTAGAATGACCAGTTACTCACTTCATTCATGGCGCGAATCCGTGGAAGGTAGAATATTCTACCTTATCGCGTTTCGCGTCCCGCTCCTCAGGCAGGTGGCCGCCGCCTGCCCAGCACCAGCACCCCGAGGGCCAGGGTCCAGCACAGGGTCCGTGATCCACTGGCGCCCCGGCCGGAGATCACGCCGCAGGCACAGGTCGAGTTGATCTGTTGCGACCAGGCTCGCACCGTGAAGCCGTCGGTCAGCTCGAGGATCCGCAGCCCATCGTCCACGGTCACGGTGCGCGCGCCCAGGGCGGCGTCGTTGGCCACGGCGATGTCCGCCGTGATGAGGCTGCCATCAACCGAGACGTCCTCTACGACGATGCCCTGGCCCAGGTCGAGCGTGGGCAGGCCATCGGGTGGAGTCGAGAGTGTGATCGTCAGCGTGTCTGTCGCTCCTTGCACCTCGGCCGAAGGTGCGACAGAGAGCACCGCGGGACGGTCATCACCGCTCTGCACCGAGAAGGCATCTTCCAGGATGACCTGCTGGTCGTCCAGGCTGAGGACCGCGTCTCGGGTGCCGATGGGGGCCGTCGGATCGACCAGCACCGTGAAGATGGCGCGATCGACGTGCTCTACGTCGACCGCCTCGGCCAGGATGCCGCTCCCCAAGGAGAGGGCGTCGGCCTGGAGCGTGTTGGCGTCCATCAACAGCGAGGTGCCGGCGACGGTCACGCGGACCAGGTCCCCTTGGTAGGCGAACAGAGGGTCGACGCTGTCCAAGGCGGGGACCGCGACATCGACAAGCACGGGTCCAACGGCTCGTCCCTCGAGCTGGCCGAGGCTGGTGTCGAAGAGGGTGGTGACCGAGAAGCTGTCCGTGGGGCCCACCGCGGGTGCGTCGATGCTGGTGTCGGTGGTCTCGGCGACCATCGAGTCGTCGCGGTAGACCCGGTAGCCGACCACGGTCTCGTCGCTGTCGGGCGCGGTCCAACTCAGCGGGACGGTGCTGCCCCACCAGTGGCTATCGGGTCCCAAGAGGGTCGTCGGGGGCGGGAGGTAGACCGTGGTCTGCTGCCCGAGCTTGTCGGGCCAGATGACGCTGTTGATGCCGTCGTCGGCCTGGATGGTCCAGGTGAGGGTGCCGGGTGGGATGGCGGGCAGCGTGGTCTGGAAGCGACCGCCGCCTAAGGCCGTGAAGCTGGCGACACCGCTGCTGAGGTCGGTGGTGCCACCCTCGGTCGAGGGATCGAGGGACCAAGCCAGGTCGGCGCCAGAGAGGCTGCGGTTGTCCTGGATCGTGGCGGTGATGGAGGGTCCCTGGTCGAACCGGGTCCACTCGGCCACGGTGTCGACCTGCGAGACTTGCGGTGGCACGGCGTCGCCTGACCAGAGTTCGACATCGTCGATGTACCAGCCGTAGGCCCGGCTCGCTGCGCTGGCCAGCACCAGGCGCACGGCGCTCAGGTCGGTGAGGCCGCCCAGGTCGATGTAGAGCGGCGTCCAGGTGTCGTCGCTGCTGACCAGGCTGTCGATCCCGTCGTAGCCGTAGACCGGCGTCGCCAGGGCAAAGCCGGTGCCATCGTCGAGCTCGATGTGGGCGCTGTCCCCGCTGGCGAGATCCAGCCAGGACTGGATGATCAGGACGGGCTGGTCCACGGCCGACAGGTCGAGCGCGGTCAGGGTCAGCGTGTTCTCGTTTTCCCGCAGGTACAGGTCATCGAGGGCGGTGCCCCACACGTAGTTGCCGCTGTGTGCAGAGGCGGGACCCACCTGGGGTTCGCCCCACTGCCACTGCGGCAGGTCCCCACCTGATGTGAAGCCGCCGTCGTCGGACTCGAAGTCCCAGCTTGTCACCAGGGTCGGGGCTGTGGTCCCGGCCAAGGCGGACCAGGGGCCACCGAGAATCAGCAAGAGGGCGGCTAGGACCGCGATCACGTGGCGCCGTCGCTTGTGGGGCTCTCGGGCAGGGTGTAGCGAACCCGGATGATCGAGTCTGCCGGCGGAGGGGTCGCGAAGACGATGGCGGGCTGGTCGACGTCGATGCTGAAGTTGGCGCTGTCGATCCGCGCTTCATCGATCCAGGCATCGACGCTGTCGGCGACCGGGGTGGCTTGGAGCGTGAAGCTGACGGGCCAGTCGATGCTGGCCTGGCCCACGGCCTGCGCGACCTGGTCGAAGCTGGTGCTACAGATACTGGCCACGGTACCGCCGGTCGCCTGGGCCACCGCGGTGTAGGTCGTGCCGGGTTGGGCCGAGGCGCAGCCATCGGGGACATCGCCGACGACGGCGGAGAGCTGCGCGTCGAGTCCATTCGCGGCGGACTGACTTGCCAGGAAGTCCTCGAAGCTGCCGGCCGGATCGGCGCCCAGAACTTGAGAGCTGTCGTCGTCGCCATCGCTGAGCACGACGACGTGAAGGCTGGCATCAGGCCGGCGAAAGCCACGGTTCTCATCGTCGATGAGCGGTGGGCTGAGGGCCAGCCAGGCGGCCCCCAGGCCGGCCTCGGTGGCGAGCGGGTTGGTGCCGACCTGGGCCGCCTGGGCGAAGGCCTGGGCCGGGTCGTCCAGGTCGGCGTGGATGATCCACGGGCTCCCTTGCAGCACGCCAGCGTCGTCTCCAGAGACATCGGTGGTGACGACCCCGGCCTGCCAGCACAGGTCGAGGCTGTCCAGGGCGTCGGCAAAGGCACCGAAGGCGTCAACGAGAGCGGCTTGTTCTTCGGCCATGGAGCAGGTGCTGTCGACGACCCAGAGCACGTCGACTTTGGGCATGGGCTGCTGGATGAAGGTCTCTTCGACCGTCACCGGGTCAACCACTTGCGTGCCCTGAGCAGACACCCCGGTGTCGACGCAGGCGCTGATCGGGACGGCGACCGCAAGCGCGGTCATCGCCGTCTGTCGCGACTTGCCACCAGGCTGGCGCCTGATCCATCTGTTGCCCATGCCGCCGCTCCAGCACCCGTGCCCTTGGCCCATGGTGCCAGAGTGGACGGCTGCGCGTCAACCGATGCCGGCAGGAGCTACCTGCCCGGTCCCGCCTGCCCTGGGACGTGCTGCCATGCCTCGACCTCGACGATCATCTCGTCCGTGGGCGAGCTGCGCATCATGCGGATCCGGCGAAAACCCCAGGTGTTGTTGAGTCGGTACTCCCGATGCAAGGTGACATAGCGGCCGACATAGGGGGGGAAGCCCAGTCGCTCCAGGGCCTGGCTGCGACGCAGGGGCTTGGTCAGCGGGACGCGCAGCATGTAGATCTGGTCGTCGCTGACCATGACGACCGCGCGGTCGAAGGTCAGCTCCTGACCGCCCTCTCCGGGCAGCTCTCGCACGCTCTTCAGGTTGCCGAGCTGCTCGGTGAGCAGGTCGCGGTTCTGGGAAAAGGACGCGCCTCCCAGGTGGTGGACGTCGATGTCGACGCCATCGCGCCGATGGTAGCTGTTCGCAGTCGCGATGCCGTCGCTGTTGATGTCGCTTCGCTCGGTGGACGAGGTGTTGTCCCCGCTCAACAGGGGCTGGGCGGGGATACCGGTCAGCACAGGCTCGGGGCGACCACAGGCCGGGGCCAGGATCGCGGCGCTGAGGGCCAGCAGGATCGGCAGAGTGGCTGGGGCTGAGCTTGGGGTGTGCATCGCTGGCGCATCCTACCCTCGTGCCGCGGGATAGCCTCTTGGCCCGGGCCCAGCCCACCGCTGGTGCTTGCTTCCAGAGGAGGAACAGTGGTCGTCACGGTTCGCTATTTTGCCGTCCTGCGCGAGCGTCGCGGCGTTGAGACCGAAGACATCCAGGTTGACGCTGACACGACGATCAGCCAGCTCTATGCGCGGCTCTTTCCGCCCACAGCGGCTGGCACCATGCCGGTGCTCTTCGCGGTGAACCAGTGCTATGTGGACCGGGATCACTGCTTGTCGGCTGGTGACGAGGTCGCCTTCATTCCACCCCTAGGAGGCGGCTGATGGTCGGCCTCACGACCGATCCCATCGACCCTCGCCTGGTCGAGCAGGCCGTCGCTCACCCCGGCGCGGGGGCGATCTTGACCTTCTTGGGGGTCACTCGGAACCACTTCGAAGACCGCCCGGTCACCGGGCTGCACTACCAGGCCTATGGCGAGATGGCGCAGCCTGAGCTTCAGCGGATCTGCGAAGAAGCCGCGGCGCGCTGGGCCGGCGTCCGGGTCGCGCTGCTCCACCGGGTGGGGGACGTGTCGGTGGGCGAGATCAGCGTGGTGATCGCGGTGAGCGCCCCTCACCGGGACGACGCCTACCAAGCCAGCCGCTACACCATCGACCAGCTCAAGCAGCGGGTGCCGATCTGGAAACAGGAACACTACGTCGATGGCCAGGCGTGGAAGGCCAACCTGCCGCCGGACGCGGTCGCCAGTGCCCCTTCCATCAAGGATGTCGACGGTGAGTACGGTGAGTGACGAGGACGACCGCCGGCCCGGGACCGTCGCGGCCTCGCAGCCTAGGAAGTTCGTGCCTCGGCCCATTGACGACTACCCCGACCCGGATCTCAACCCGTATCTCAAGCTGCATCGCAGCTTCGGACCCGAAGCTTTGCCCGCCGATGCGGGTCCCCCGTTTCTAGGGCGCTGGGCCGCAGCCTTTGGCCGGGATGCGCCCTTGCACGTAGAGATCGGCCCCGGAAACGGCTTCTTTCTGGCGGGCATGGCGGGCATGCACCCAGAAGCCAAC
>JAADHA010000507.1 GCA_013152105.1 Oligoflexia bacterium
CGGCTCGAGATCTTCGGCCGCGGGACCCAGGCACCTGGCGAAGAAGCGACCGACAAGGCCAAGGGCACCTACCAGCAAAGCCAGCAGATCGTCGCCATGCTCCCCCAGGTCAACCAGGCCTTCCGTGTGATGAAGCTCGACACCATCGGTGCCCAGGCCGCCTACCTCGCCAACGCCTACGTCGAGTCAGACCAATTCCGCTACATGACCGAGACCGGCAAGGCCGCCAAGGACACCGCCTTCCGATCCGACCCCACCAAGGCCAAGCTCGACACGGGCTGGCTGAACAAGGCCGCCGCCGGTCAGGTCGCCGGAGTGGGTGGCTACAAGCAGGGTGGCTCGATCAACCGCAACGGGAACTGGAACGACAGCTTCATCGGAAGGGGTCCGCTGCAGGTCACCCACGACTACCTCTACATCCAGACCCTCGCCGTGCTCGAGAAGCGGCTGGAAGAGCTCGACGCCGCCCCCGCCGGCTCTCCTGAAAAGGCGGACGCCGCGACGGTGCGCGAAGCACTGACGGCGATCAAAGCAGACCCCAGCCAGGCCGCCAATCCCAAGTACACCTTCCTCTTCTCTGCCGCTTATATGAAGCGCCCACTGTCACTGGACCATCCCACCGGAAAGTCTGGCGAAGACATCGCTTCGGGCGGAAACGCCACCGGCTTCATGGGAAAACAGTTCGCGGACAAGAAGAAGATCAAGGACGGCGTCTACCAGCGCGCGATCAAGGTGCTCACCCGGCGCAATGCCGCCGCCGCGCCAGCCGCTGCCGCGCCAAGCACCGCAAGCCCGTCCAGCACTGGCCCGCAGACATCCTGAACCGCTCCCCTGGGACTGGGTCTAGGCCAAGGGCGCCGCCTGGTCCCGCTCTCCCAGCCACTCCAGGTAGCGGTTGCGGAGCGCCTGCGCGTCCGCCGGCGGGTCGGTGCTGGGGGGCAAGGGCGGTTTGATCTCGATCGTGATGGTCCCGGGCTGCACGACGATGTTCCCCGGGGGACACAGCGCCCAGGCGCCGCGGATCACAACCGGCAAGATCTCGGCGGATGCCTGCTGCGACAAGTGGAAGGGCCCGTGCTTGAAGGGGCCCAGGTGCCCGTCGACCGACCGCGTCCCCTCCGGCGAGATCATGGCGGTCCGTGACTGATCCCGAATCTCATCCACGACCCGCTGCAGGCTGGCCACCGCCCGCGCGTGATCGCCCCGCTTCAGGAAGATCATGCCCGCCCCCCACAGCGCGATGTTCAGCGGGAATGCCCACCGCAGCTCAGCCTTACCCACCAGGCAGGGGGCAGGCGGGTTGAGCAGGCTGAACAGGAAGAGGTCGAGGATCGAGCTGTGGTTGAGCACGAGGATCCGCGCGCGACGATGCGCGATGTGCTCCCAACCGCTGACCTCGGTCCGCACTCCGAACAGCGCCAGGCCTGCTCGCGCGAAGACCAGCATCGCCAAGTGAACCGCCCAATTCCGCGCCCGACCAAGGCTCAGGCCCGCCGCCAGCACCAAGAAAATCCCCAACCCGGCCACGAGCGGGAGCAGGAGGGCCCAGGCCAGCACCGAGCGCAGGGTCGACATCGCGTAGATGATAGCGCGAAGCACCCGTGAGCGTCAGTTCGCGACTGCCGTGAAGGTCACGCTCAGACTGCAAGGGAAGGACACACCGAAGGCGACCTCGACCGTGCCACAGTCGGTCCCTTCGCAGTTGGCCACGGCATCCTGGCTGCCCGCCATGGATGTGCCCGACGATGCGCTGCCCTGCGTGGTCGCCAGGACCGTGATCAGGCCGCTCATCCCGTAGGTGGAGAGGTCCAGCTCGCTGACCCAGCGCTGGTCGCAGAGGAAGTCACTGCCAGACAGCACGCAGTCGAAGGGATCGGTGCCGTCATTTGGCGTGATGGTGAAGGTTCCATCGCCATGGTTGGCCAAGCCAAACAGGCCGTCTTCTTGGAGCACCACCCCCTGGGTGATCAGGTCGCAGCTATCCAGCGTGACTTCTCCTTGGGAGTAGTCCCAGTTGCCACTCTGGAGGTCCACGCCGCCGGTGCCGCCGCCATCACCAGTGGTCGTGCCGCCGCCGTCACCCGTGGTCGTGCCGCCGCCGTCACCGGTCGTGCCGCCGCCGTCACTGGTCGTGCCGCCGCCGTCGCCAGCAGTCGTGCCCGTGTCACCGAGGTCCTTGCCGGCGCTGCACGCGACGCTCAGCGAGAGGGTCAGCAGGATGATCGTCCACTTCATGTCCAGCTCCTGGGGAAGGCGGGTAAGTTAGCACCGATTCAGACCGGAAGCACGCATCCCGAAGCCCCCCGCGCAGCCTGATCTTCAGCCTGAAGCGGTCTCAGAAGCTCTGTAAGAAAGGGGTGCCCGGGCTGCCTTCGAAGTGTGGCAATCGAACCTTGAGTGACGACCCGCCCGCCCACCATGAGTACAATCATAGGCTTCCAAGCCAGCAAATCTCGAAGGTCGTGGGTGACGAGGACCGCGCAGCGATCGGGGTGTCGCAGGTGCGGCGCCAACAGCTCGCGAGTCTGATGCTTGACCGCGACATCCAAGGCCGCGGTGGGCTCGTCGAGCAACAACAACTGGGGCGAGGCGCCGAGCGCGCGAGCCAGGGAGACGCGCTGCTGCTCTCCACCAGAGAGGCGCGAGGGTCGACGGGGGCCGAGCGATCCGACGCCAAGCTCGGTCAACAGCTCCTGTGCACGCCGACGACGGTCCTGGCGGGACCGACCACGCATGCCGTAGCCGACATTGTCCAGAACAGACATGTGGCCAAACAGTCCATAGCCCTGTGGGAGGTAGCCCACCCGGCGCCTGCTGGGAGGTACGAAGCACCCTGCCGCGGTGTCCACCAGCACACGCCCCCGAACCATGGCCCGCCCCTCTGTCGGCACGAGCCCGCCGGCCAGAAGCCGCAGCAGCGTGGTCTTGCCGGAGCCATTCGGACCCACGATGGCGACCGGCCCACGGTCCACCAGCAGCCGCAGGTCGAGCGCAAAGTCCCCGACCCGGGCGCGCAGGTCGATGTCCAGATCAGGCGGCACGCCACGCCCCCACCCGGGTGAGGCCCAGCCCGAGAAGCAGGCCGACGGCCACGATGACCAGCAACACCGAGATCGCCCGGGCCTGGGCCAGGTCTCGCTCCAGCGCGCTGTAGATGGCCAGGGGCAGGGTCTGCGTTCGCCCCGGCAGGTTGCCCGCGAACATCAGGGTCGCGCCGAACTCGCCCAAGGCGCGCGCCCAGGCCAGGGCCGCCGCGGAGACCAGGCCCGGCGCCGCGGTCGGCAGGGCAACGGTGAACCACGCCCTTGTCGGCCCCGCCCCAAGGGTGCGCGCGACCAACAACAGGTCGTCGTCGACGAAGCGAAAAGCCGCGCTCGCCGTGAGCACGAAGAGCGGCGCCCCAACCAGAACCTGGGCCAGCACGACCGCGTGGGTCGAGAAGGGAAGGGACAGCCCGATCGCGGCGAGGGCGGTACCCAGCAGACCCTGGCGACCAAAGGTCTGAAGCAGAGCGACGCCGAGCACGGCGGGGGGCAAGACCACAGGTAGCTGTACGATGATCAGGGCCCACCGATGCCACCAAGCCCCACCGCGTGACAGCCACCACGACAGGGGCATGCCCAGCAGCACGATGAAGAACAGCGCGACGGTGGTGGTGCGCAGCGACAGGGCCAGCGCGGCGCGCGTCGACGGCAAGGCCAGCGCGCTGAGCACGTCACCTGGGCCGGTCCTGGCCACCAGCCCCACTACCGGCAGGACCAGCAAGACCAACAGGAGGAGCCCAAGGACCCGAACCAGGCGACCCACGGCACTGTTCATGGCCGGCTGGTCCCGACCTGAAAGCCCCACCGTTGCAGCGCCGCCCGTCCCTTTGGGGACACAATATAGGCCATCCAGGTCTTGGCGAGGGCGGGCGCCGCAGCCCCCACGATGCGCGCCTGGAAGTAGGCCGCGGTGGGCGCCAGATCCGCGGGAAGCGACACAGCCCTGACGCCGTCCGCCCTGACGCCGTCCGCTTGCACGAGGTCGCTTCTGTACACGATCGCCGCGTCCGCTTCTCCCATGCTCACCTTGGACAGCGCCAGGCGCACGTCGGGCTCACGCGAGACCACCTCGGCCTCGATCTGGTTCCGCCAGGCGTCTCCATAGCGGGCCTGGGCGGCGTCGAACAGCGTTCTTGTGTACCGCCCGACCGGGACGTTCTCATCACCCACCACCAGGCTGCCCAGCGTCGGGAGGGTCGCCAGTGTCACCGTATCGTGAACAGAGGATGCCAGCGCGATCACCAGCGAGTTCTCGGCGAAGCGCTGCGGCCTTTCGATCAGCCCTTCGCGGGCGAGCGCGTCGACATGACGAGCGTCCGCCGACGCGAACACGTCTGCCGAGATACCGGCGCGGATCTGCGTCGCCAGCACCTGGCTTCCCGCGAAGGCGACCGTGATCTCCACGCCAGGATGTGCCGTCTGAAACGTCTGCTTCAGGTCCGTGAAGACATCGGTGAGTGAGGCCGCGGCCAGCACGGTGAGCGCTTGGGATCGCGCCGGCTGGACACCCAAAGCTGACGTACCATCCGCGTCCCCTCGCCCACAGGCGGCCAGGTACAGCAGGCACAGGAAGAGCACCGCGAGCCCCTTTCCATGTGTCATGCGGCCACCAGGCGGCGGGTCTGCCCCATATCGGTCACGTCGTAGGCGCCCATCTGCAGGACTTCGTCGGCGAAGCGGGTACTGCAAAGTCGGGCCATCAAGCGCTGCATGCCCGGGTGGGACAGGTCGTCGACCCGCACCGCCAGCTCGAAGCGTTCCTCGGCCAGCGGCAGGAAGGGGAGACCGAAGGCCAAGGCCATGGGCTCGATGATCACCGCGGCATCTACCGCCCCGTGAAGCACCGCGAAGGCGGCGTCGATATGGCTGGCCACCGCGGGCCCCTCGATCTGGTCCTGGGCCAGGCCATGCCGGGCCAGCGCGGCGGCCAGGACTCGCGCCGCACCCGAGCCCTGGGCTCGCCGTCCGACTCGCGTCCCCGGCCGGGCCAGATCCTCGACCCCACGAAGGCCGAGGGGATTGCCCGGTGCGAGGGCGAGGCCCTCTCTCCACCCGACCAGGCGGACGATCTCGACCGGCACGCCAGGGAGCCGCTGCCGCACCAGGCGGTCATGTTCCTCGGGTCGGTCCAACTCGGCCAGGTGCATCCCGGCCAGGTGTACCCGGCCCTGTGCCAGGGCGCGCAAGGCCGATGCGCTGGAGTTGTGGATCCAGCGCGCACCACCGCCCCGCCCCTGCCGCCCGAGATGACCGCTCAGCACGCCAAGGACCGGCGCGCAGCCAGCGACAAGAACAGTGTTCGACAAGTCGTCGAGGTCTTCGAGTGGCTGAACAGAACCAGAAGCCCCCACGATTCCATCGGCCGGGTCGGTGCTTCGCGGGTCGATCGGGTGCGCAACCCACCGCCCACGGACCCGCCCCAGCGTGACGCGCGTACCCACCAGCGCAGGCACGCTGAGGTCTGGGACCGCGTCGGCCGCGATGGCGAACAGGTCTTCTACCCGACAGCCAAGCTGGCGAGCAAGCCTGAGGGCGAGCGCGGTAGAGGGCGTGGCACGTCCGGCCTCGATGGCCGTCAGCGCTTGGCGGCTCACACCGACCCGTGCGGCGAGGGCCGTCAAGGAGAGGCCGGCAGCCCGCCGATGGGAGGCGAGAAAGGACTGGAGATCGGCAGGCATGTCGACGCCCGTAACGTCTACCTTCCGCTTGGTAAAGTAATCTTGACGTTCTGACGAGGCCCGTCCGAATCCTCAGCTCTTCAGCGGAGCACATCGACGATGGCCGTCATCAGGGCCTGCTCGGCCGGCACGGCGCAACCGCTGTCGATGTTCAGGTACACCAGCGCGTCCCCCGACCGGACCCAAAGCTCGCGGTGGGTGGCGTCATCTGGCTGCGAGGGTGCGCGATGATGGCCCGCGGCCGCGAGCAGGCCCGACGCGATGATGGCCTGGCGCACCTTGGTCAACTCGACCGGGCTGAGGCTGTCCCTTGGTTCCCAAGGCCCACCAGAGCGGCGTCGCTCAAAGCGCCCGTCCTCGAAGAGCCGGTAGCCGGTCGGCTCACCTTCACGGTCGATATTCTGCGACTGCAGCAGCACATCGCTTGGAACCGCCTGGGTCGATGTCATGGAAGACTCCTCTACGGTGCAGGCGCCATCACCGGGTGCGGGCTGCGGCACGGCCCCCCGAGCACAGGCGGCAGCCAGGCCCACCAGCCCGGCGAACAGAACGGGTAGCCAGGTTCGTGACAACTCAGGCCAGCCCAGTGTTGGAGCCACTGTTGGGGCCACTGTTGGGGCCACTACCCGGGACCACGAAGTCCCCCGGCCCCGCAGGCGCCGCGGGTCGGGTGTCCCACTCGTCCCGGATCCCGCTCATCCGGCACAGGGCGTCGAGGAAGGTCGCGTAGTGCTGAGGCCGGACGACCTCGCCGTTGGACATGACGTTGTCGCTGTGGGTACGCACAACCGGGTCGTCGACCAGGTTGAACTCCTCGGCCAGCTCCGAGTGCTCGGCTTTTTCGCCGACGTGGCTCACGACGTTGCCCGCGGCGTCTGTGGTGTCAGCGCCCGGATACTCGTCGCCGAGGCCCAGCATGTGTCCGAACTCGTGCACTGCGGTGCGCTGTTGGGCTTCGAAGTCCAAGAGGAACACATCCACCCGGCGCCAGATCGGATCATTGGTCGCGCCATCCTCGCCGACCCCACGGACCCTGGGCTGACTCTTGACGCCGCCCGCCACGATGATGTTGTTTACCGATCGGGCCCGATCTTCGGAGAGCCGGCGATTGCCGACCTCGGCCCCTTCACTGCTGGCGTGACCGATCACCGAGACCGGGAAGTCTGGCATCTCTGGGGCCGCCATCACCTGCGCGAAGTCGTGGAGGGTCGTGGTCTGGGCTGCGTCTACTTCGGACTCACCCTGGGCAAAGGTGACCGTCCCGGGGTTGGCGGTGGCCGCCGCACCATAGGCGCTGCGGGTGTTCGTGTTCCGACGGAAGTTCGAGACATCCAAGGCCCCCGCCCCGCCCTCAGCCGACTCCAGCAACAGACCGCCACCGTGGGTGGTATCTTCTGTGCCCGCGTGCCCCGCGTGTTCGGGGCCATGGCTGGCCCTCATACGGTCCATGTGGTCCCCTCCACTGCGGTTTTCCGGCCACTTGCCCACCTCGAGATGAAAGTGAGATCCCGCGGCATCACCCGCCTGTGTGACATTGACATCGACGTTGACGCCCGGCAACGTGTCCCAATAGGCCCGTGTACAGAAGAAGGTGAATTGGTGGGACCAGACGCTGGTCACAGAGCGGATGAAGTTGGCTGCGTATTGGGTCTTTTCTTCGGCCGTCCACTGAAAATCGGCGTCCGCCGCGCCTGGGCCCGACCGATCGGCCAGCCAGCCGGGATCCGTTGGGCTGCCGTCCTTGAAGTCGAAGAAGACCCGCAGACTGACGGTCATGCTGCCGGACCTTGGCGAGTAGGTCGCGTCGAAATTCCCGAGGTTGTAGGATGTCGTGTAATTGTCGACCGAGTAGTCTTCGCTCAGGAAGTCGGCCAGGTCCTCTTCCGCATCCAAGCGAGCCTCGTCCGGGCGAATATCCAAGGCGTCTCCCACCTGGTCGCCGACCCAATCGGCCGCGGAACCCACCGCACTCTTGGCATCGTCCAACCAGTTTCCGTGGATATCAGCACCCGGATCACCCACAGCAGGCAGGGACTGGCCAGCCGCGGCGGCCTGGACCCCAGAGTCCGCACGGCGCTCCGAGCTGTCTCCTGGTCGGCTGGCGCGGGCCCCACTGCGCCCACCGCGCCCGGCCGTCCCCGCCGCCAGATGGTCGCGCACATGCCCAAGCTCGTGCATGACGGTGTCCTGGTCCGGGTTGGTGTCGGCAAAGGCCACCGCCGCGCCATCCGTGAGGGCCTTGGCACCCGCGGCCGCGACCTGACCCTTGCCGGTAAACGCCTGGACACCAGACAGGTCCTGGCCGGAAGCCGCTTGGGCCTGGTCCATGAACGGAAGCGCCCCGCCCGCGCCCTGGGTCGCCTGGGCAAAAGCACCAGCGGCATCCGGTGCGCCGGCCGATCCACCCGCGCTGTCCATCCCTGCGGCGCCGAGCCTGGCGAGAACCGCCTGGTTTCCCAACCGCGCCTGTTTGCCGCCATGGGACTGGGGACCGTGGTCTGGGGCCGAAGGGGCACGGGCCGAAGGAGCACGGGTCGAGGGGGCACGGACCTTGGTGGCCATGATGGCTCCTGGTGGGCTGGGAGACGACCCGAGGCAGCGACGGGCCACGCCACACTCAGTATCCACCGGGAGGCGCCCTTCTGGGAAGTGGTTGGTTCATGTAGTTGGCGTGGCCTCCCTCGCGTTCGATGCGGCGGCCGTGCGCAGCCTTCGACGACGGGCTGGGTTATCGTCGGGGCATGCCGAAGCGCCACTACAAGAAGAATACCAAGCACAAGCGCGGGACCTCGGGCGAGGGCCCTCCGCGGTGGTTTCCGTCGCGGGATTCACTGTGCCCCGATGAGATTGACGAGGCGCTGGCACAGGAACTTCTCGATGGCGGCGTGGATGGAGCGGACTTGGCGCATCCAGATGCCCGCGCGGTCTATGCCATCTACGAGGGCGTATTCTACAAGGCTTACGCCGAGGGGGTCGAGCCAGATCGCGAGCACGGCAATGTTGAAGTGTGGCATGGCTACCCGGTTCGGAGAGAACTCGTGCCGCGCCAGGTGCCTGCCAAGGTGCTCCGCACATTCGTGAAGGCCAAGCGCCTGTCGCGGCCGGAATACAAGAAGCTGCTTGGGAGCGCGCAATGATCTGGGGCCGCAAAGAGACCTTCGCACTTGAGGCCCGTCCTGTAGGGGCGGGGCCAGAAGAAGGCGACCCGAGCGCGGCTGCCACCTGGGCCGCCTTTCGCATGGTTGTTGAGGGACGGAACTTGTTCAGGAATGTTTCTGCCGCCAACAAGTCACTGGACGATGATCTCTACTGGCCGGCCATTGGATTGGCGCGCTGGTTTGTCCGCGCATGGGGTGATCTTTACCACACCGGACCTTGGCTTCGGCCGTCGACCGCCAGAAACGCGCGGGACTTCGCCAGCATCTTGGACCAGACGCTGGCTGACGCCATTGACGCTCCAGACAGCTTGTTTGACAGTCGGGATCGATTCGTCGCCACCCACTCCTTGAGGGCGGGCGCTTGGGGCGGAGCCATGCCGGACGTCTGGATTGCCAGGGATGGGCCGGTTGTCAGTATCGCTTGGCACGACAGCATGGATGGCGAGATCTACTTCACGCTCTCGCGTGGCGAGTGCGATGTTCCCGCAACAGCGTTTGCGGAAGCCGTGCATGGTTTTGTGTCGTGGACGCTCGGTCTGCTGGAGAGCCCGGCAAGTAAGGCGAGACCTGAGGATCTTCGTTTGCTTAGGGAATGGGTGGAGGATTTCCGTAGCGAGGACGCGGCAGAGACTGGGCTTCTCATGGATGTCGGGATGTCCGAGAAGCGCTTTTGCGACCTCGCCACGGACGCTGGGCTGGAAGGAGCGACGGCGACCCGGTTTTTCGGGCTCCCACCAGGCTGGCGCAAACTCGGGACCTTGGCAGACTATCGGGACTCCGCCCTAGCAGTCGCGTTTCGTTGCGTGGCACCGGTACTCTCGAATCGCGAACTGCTCCTGTTCAAGAAGGCGA
>JAADHA010000194.1 GCA_013152105.1 Oligoflexia bacterium
TGTCGGGCCCGGACAGGGGGGGAAGAATCTGTCTTCCCCCCAACAAGGGGCCCCGGGCATGAGACCGGGCAGGATTGGACTCCCGCCTGGGACTCCAGGCGCTATGCTGCGCGACGTACTCGTTCGTGTAGCGCAGCGACGCTGCCGCGCACCTTCGGCCCGGAGTTCGGATGGCACCACGACAGCTCAGCGACGGCTACCACCTGTCTCTCTCCATCGGCAAAGCGCTGTGGGACGACCTGGTAGGAGCTGCGCTGCCGATGACGGTGCGGCACGGTGAGTTTGAGCTGGGACCGCTGGTGTATCGAGGCGTCAAGCAGCTTCAGGTTCGCGAGAAGGTCGTCGCCTTGCTGGAAGATCGCCAGCCGCCCCAGGTGGTCACCCGGGCGCGACAGCGCGCCGCCGGGATCTGGGGCCGTCGCCGTGGTCAGGTCTATCAGACCATTTCAGACATCGTGACGGTCGAAGGCGACTGGAAGCTGGAGATCGACGACAAGGGCACCGAGTTTCACTACGGCGTTCAGAAAATCGGGGTCGATGCGCACGTCAAGGTCACCGTCAACGGGACCGCCAGGCTGCTCAAGAACAATATCGAGTTTCCTTTCACCATCGAGAAGCGCCTTGGAGCGACCTGCTCGCTGGGGGACATCCAGTACGACAAGGGCTTGCGTGCCATCGTCGGATCGATGCAGGACCCAGCCATCGACCTGGGTGACCACATCGTGCTTCGGCTGCTCAACAAGGTGGCCGCGCTCGTGGTCGAGCAGCAGACGGCTCGTTTCTCTCAGGTGCCGATCCTCAAGAAGGCCCAGGTCGAGAGCCTGGTGGCACCGGCCGGGGGGCCCTTGAAACTCCAGATGGGCGTCGACGACATCGCCATCGAGGTGACCGAGGAGAACCTGACGCTACGGGTTCGCTTTGGCTTCCAGCAGCGCCAGCTCACGGGCTGAGCCGGGCCCATCCAGAAACACGGCTGGTTTGGCGTGCGCTGCCCGCCATTTTGTCGGGCTACTCCCACCCCTTCAGCCACGAGATCCAGCCCCGCCAGGGGTCCGGCTTGCCGATCCGCAGGCGGATGACCCCCTTGAAGGCGGTCTGCGAAACGGGGCCCCACCAGCGCGAGTCCACAGCCCGGTCCCGGTCGTCGGCCAGCAGATACCAGGACCCCTCGGGAACCTGTACCGCGTCAGCCGTCCAGGGTGCGGGCGGCTTGCGCAGGCGGACCAGCCAATTGAACGCTCGGGCCGGCGGCTTGGACCAGATGACCTCTTTCATCAGGCGGTCTCCCTGGAGCATGCCCATGTCCGTCTGGCGGATCCGCTTGCCATTGGCCCGGATCCCGCCATCGTCCCAGGCCACCTTGGTGTCAGCGCCAGTGAGCAGGCGACGCAACACCGTTCTGCCGGGGTCCAGGGGATCCTGCAACACGACCACGTCACCCCGCAGGGGCTGCACCGGCAGGACCCAGACCAGGTCGCCGCGCTGCAGATTGGGGCTCATCTCGTCGTCCGTGACCCGGCGCGCGGGCAGCATCAGGACGGCGAGCAGGACAGTCATCGACAAGGCAAGTCGTCTGAGCCAGCGCATGGCGTGGTCTCCAGCAGGGCAGTGAGGGCTTAACAAGGTATGGCGGCTGGCCGCCGGAAGCGCGTGCTTCGGGTCGCTGCTTGTCCCAATCTGCCGCGAAGGCCGCGAACTCGATCGGCTGGTGCTAACGTCGCCTTGACAACTGGAGCGCGATTCATGACCTCTGCCCTCACCCTGCTGCTGACCCTCTCCGCCCCCTCGGCGGCCCTCGATGTCTTCGTGTTGGATGATGGGGGTAGCGGTACGGACGACCTCGTGTCCGAGCTGGAGAGCTGGGGCCACACGGTCACGGTCAGCTCGACATCTCCGGACATCCTCGAGTACGAGTTCACGGGTGCTGAGGCGGGCCTGGACATCACGACCTACGACGCCGTGATCTGGCTGGACGGGGGCAACTCCATGTATAGTGAGATGACGACCTCGGGCCTCGACACGCTGACGTCCTTCGTCGATGGCGGCGGCGGGCTGCTGCTCTTCGGGGCGACCGGCTACCAGTATGACGAGTTGGGGTACTACGACGGCTACGGCGATCTGATACCGCTGCGCAATGACGAATCCTCCATTGGATCCTCCACCTGGACGGTGGTCAGCGGCACCCACCCGCTCGCCGAGGGCTACAGCACGGGTGACACGTTCACGCTCAACTCCGCGCTGCTGAAGGACTCGAGTGCGTCGAGTGGGACGATGGTCTTCTCGTTCGTCAGAGGAAGCTCGACCTATGCCGGGGGATCCGCCGTCGAGCTTGGCGATGGGCGCCTGGTCCAGTACGCCTTGTGGGGAAACCTTCCGTCCATCACCTCGGTGCTTGGAACCGACTGGACAGACGGCGATGTCAGCCAGCTCGTCGAGAACGCCTTGCAGTGGATCGTGCAGCGCCCGCCCGATGTGGTGATGTCCAGCAGCTTCACGGTGGCCGCCGAGAGCAGCGTGACGATGGCGCCGAGCTCGGCCAGCGACCCGGACGGCGGCCCGGTCACCTATGCCTGGGACATCGGCTCGGACGGGTCGGTCGAGGGTACTGGCGACAGCTACACCTTCACGGCTGCCGGCTACGACGGCCCGACTACCCAGGGCCTGACCCTGACCGTGACCGATGACGAGGGTGTGTCGACAGCGGTCACGGCCACCATCACCATCAACAATGTCGCGCCCGCGATCAGCGGGACATCCAGCTCTGGGACGGTGGCCGAGGGGACCAGCGCCACGCTCAGCGTGAGCTACTCCGATGTCGAGAGCGCGGACACCCAGACCGTGAGCTGGGACTTCGGGGACGGGACGACCGGCACCGGCGACTCCGTCAGCCACGCCTGGGGCGACAACGATGACTACACCGTGATCGTGACCGTCACCGACGACGATGGCGGGTTGGACTCGAGCAGCTTCACGCAGACCACGACCAACGTCGCGCCGACCCTGTCCGGGGATCCAGACACGACCGCGACCCAGGGCGTGTCCTACAGCTTCACCCCGACCGTGACGGACCCGGGCACCGACGACACCTTTTCCTTCACGGCCTCGCTGCCGGACGGGGCCAGCGTCGACGGCAGCACCGGTCAGGTCACCTGGACGCCGACCACGGACCAACTGGGCACCTATGGCCTGACCCTGACCGTCCAAGATGATGACGGCGGCGAGGACAGCCTGAGCTGGGACGTCGATGTCAGCTTCGTCGACACCGACGGCGATGGGATGTCCGACACCTGGGAGAGTACCTACGGCCTCGACCCCTCGGACCCCTCGGATGCCACCGCGGACGGTGACGGCGACGGCCGCACCAACCTCGAAGAGTTCCTGGACGGGACCGATCCGACCGTGTACGACGGCCCGGGGCAGCCGACCCTGGTGTCACCGGCCGACGACGCAGAGGTCAGCGATATCTCGCCCACCTTCCAGGTCGACAACGCCACGGCACCCCTGGACCAGACCATCAGCTACGGCTTCCAAGTCTACGAGGACGAGGATCTGACATTGTTGTACGCATCCGTGGACAGCCAGGTCGAGGGCACGGACGGCACCACGCAGTGGCAGCTCGACAGCCCCGAGCTGGTCGAGAACACCGACTACTGGTGGACCGCCAACGCCGCGGACGACTACATCACCGGCGAGTCGGCCTCGCCAGCCTTCCACTTCTTCTTCAACACGGTCAACGAAGCCCCCTCGGCTCCTGGGATCTACTCGCCCTTTGACGGCGGCATCGTGGCGACCCTCACCCCGGACATGGTGCTGACGGCCTCCGAGGACCCGGACCGCGACGCCCTGACCTACCGCGCCGTGATCGAGAACCTCGATGGTGAGCTCATCACCCAGGTGGACGGCCTCACCGACGACGGCAGCACCGCGACCTGGTCGCTGACGACCGACCTGGTCGACGATACCGACTACTGCTGGTACGCGGTCGCGGTCGACCCGGACGGCCTGGAGAGCGACGCCTCGGAATATGCCTGTTTCTTCGTCAACCTCTCCAACGAAGCGCCCTCGGCGCCGATCATCATCGATCCAACGGACAACAGCACGGTTGGCACCTTGCTGCCCACCATCACCGTCACCAACGGGGTTGATCCCGAGGGTCGCGCGACCATCCACGAATTCCAGCTCGACCTGCTTGATACCTTTGACTCCGAGTCCTTGCAGGCTGGCTCGGTCGACACCGACACCAGCGTCGACGGTGACGGCCAGACCTCGTGGACGGCCGATCTGAAGCTGAGCGAGGACACGGTCTGGTACGCGCGGGCGCGCTGCAACGATGGCGGTGAGGCCAGTGACTGGTCGACGGTCTCCTTCCTGGTGTCGCTCAGCGATGGTGCGCCCACGACGCCCGCCCTGGTCAGCCCCGCGGACGGGTTGGAGTTGGGCGAGGCACCCAGCTTCGTAGTGGACAACGCCACCGATCCCGAGGGCACGGCCCTGTCCTACGACTTTGTGGTCACGGACCGCCTGGGCGACACCGTGGCTTCTGCCGAGGGGTTGGCCGAGGGTGCTGGTGGCCAGACCCAGTGGGCGCCGGACACGCTGGCTGACGGCGTCTATTCCTGGACATCGCGGGCGGTGGACGCCGGAGACCAGGCCAGCGACTGGGCGCTGACGTGGAGCTTCGCGGTCTCGGACGGGGTCGTGACCGGGACGGGTGGGGGCGCTGACGACAGCGGTCTGGGCGACGGCAGCGGCCTGGCTCCCCTGGATATCAAGGGCGAGGGCTGCGCCTGTTCAAGCACTGCCCCTCCAGGTGGCGCTTCGCTGGCCATCTTCGGTGGTCTGCTGGGCCTGCTCGGCCTGCGGCGGAGGGAGCGCTTCGAGTAGGATGCGGCGGTGAAGCTCGCCGCTGTCCAGTACCGCCCGCCCAAGGGAGAGCCCGCTGTTTCGCGCCTTGAGCTGGTGAAGCTGGCTGGCCGAGCGGTGGACCAGGGGGCCGAGCTGGTGGTGCTCCCCGAGCTGGCCACGACTGGCTACGTCTGGTCTTCGGCCCGAGAGATCGCGCCCTTCTGCGAGCCCGCGAATGGCCCCACCCTCCAGGCCCTCGCGCCCATCGCTGCGCGGGGGGCTTGGATCGTCTGTGGTTTCGCCGAGCGGGCCGATGACGGTGCGCTGTACAACTCCGCCCTGGTGATCGGACCGGACGGCGACCTGGCCTGCTGTTACCGCAAGATCCTGCTCTACAAGCTGGACGAGACCTGGGCTTCTGGCGGACAGCGACGCCTGTGGATCGAGATGGAATTCGGCACCTTTGCCCCTGCGATCTGCATGGACCTCAATGACCCACGGCTGCTGGCCTGGCTGGCCAGGGCCCAGCCCGACATCCTCGCCTTCTGTACGAACTGGGTGGAGGAAGGAGCCGACGTCCACGCCTACTGGCAGGCCCGGCTCCGTGACTTCAGGGGCTTCATGGTCGCCGCGAATCGCTGGGGCCAGGACCGCGGCGTGATCTTCAGCGGTCGATCGGCGATCTTGGCCCCTTCGGGCCGGGTGCTGGCCTCGGCCGGCCCCGAGGGCGACGACGTGCTGGTGGTCGAGACCGGGGACTGGGGGGGTGATGGTGAGGGGTGAGGGGGTGGAGGCGGCGCGGGTCGGGCCGATGGTGGCGATGGTGGGGAAGGGTGTGTCCAGCGGCCAAGGAGTCGTTGGA
>JAADHA010000397.1 GCA_013152105.1 Oligoflexia bacterium
TGAGCACGACGCCGGTCGGTACGAACAACGTGAGCGTGTAGAACATCTGGAGGAAGGCCAGGAATTCCGCGTGATAGTATGGATGCGGAACACCCACATACTGTTCCACCGCGGCGGTGCACACGAGCGCCCAGGCTGAGACCGGCAGCGGTGCCAGCAGTCCGGTGAGCGTCAGTACGGGCACATCGGTGGTCTGGGGTCGGTCAGGTTCCAATCAGTCCCGACTGGCCAGGGCGATGTTGGACAGTCCGGCCTTGCTGCAGCGGGCCAGGATGTCCATCACGATGTCATAGGCCGCGGTCTTGTCGGCTCGTAGGATGATGCGTGTGGCCGCGTTGTCTGACTTGAGGGCCACCAGGCGAGCGTCCAGGTCGGCCAGGGGCACCTGGTCGTTCTCGATGAAGATGACCCGGTCTGTGGTCACCGAGATGACAATGTCCTCGGCCACCAGATCATCCACGCCTGCCCCCTGGGGGGTCATCACCTGCAAGGCACGTTCGGCGAGCAGGCCCTTCTGGTAGGCGGACTCCTTTTCGCTCTCGATGACCGACGAAGAGACCACCATCATGATGATCAACAGCACCAGGAAGACATCGGTGAGGGGCGTGATGTTGATCTCGGCGAACATGCCCCCGCCGCTGCCATCGTCCAGGCCGTCGTCGAGGCCATCACTGAGGCCATCACTGAGGCCACTGTCGGGCGAATTACTCTGCGGAGGACGCTGCACGGGACGCCTCCTCGGTCTCGATCAGCTCGACCAGCTCATCGACCAGCATCGACAGGTCGCGGGCCAGGCGTTGGGCGATGCTCTGTAGAAGGTTGAACAACACCACGCCCTCCAGGGCGACGGCGATACCGACGGCGGTGGCGATCAGGGCCTGGGAGATGCCGACCGAGACGATGGCGAAGCCGCCCTGTCCGCTCTCGCCGATGGCCTGAAAGGCGCTCATCACGCCGATGACGGTACCGAACAGACCGACGAAGGGCATCAGCGCACCCGCCGTGGCCAGCAACCAGGTGCGCGATCTCATCGCACCGCCCACTCGCTTGCACTCGCGCATCATGGCGCGCACGGGTTGGCCGCGGACCCGTCCCACCGCGCGCTCCAAGCCCGCGACAAAGATCGGAGCGACCGGCCCGCTCAGGCTTCGGGCGATCTTGGCGGCGTCGGACAGCTTGCCGTTTCGAGCCGCGAGGACCACCCGCCGCGAGGTCGTGATCGAGGCCCGCACACGGGCCAGCAGGAACAGCCGCTCCAGGGCGATCGCGACCAGGAAGAGCGAGCAGCCCAGCATGAAGAGCACAAGCAAGAGCTCGATGCCCAGGTCACCGGTGATCTGCTCAAGCGCAAGAGGCAGGGTCATCTAGGTCTCTCTGTGGTGGGGTTCACTTGATGAGGCGGATCTTGTGGACGAGGTGCTTGCCGTTCCCGCGGGTAAACTCGACCGTGACGGTGCCCTGGCCGCGCACCTTCAGCCAGGTGGCGACGCCTTGAGGCACGGTGTTGACCTTGTGGCCGTTGACGCTGTTGATCACGTCGCGGTTGCGGAAGCCACCTTGCTTGATCAGGCTGCAGCGAGGCAGGTAGATCCGCATTCCGTCGCGCTTTCCGTCTGCATCACGGTGTGTCGCGACGCCGGCTTGCTTTTCGAGTTCGTGCAGGTGTGTCGCGTACCAGTCCATCAGGCTGCGCTCGATGCGCCAGGTGGTGTCATTGATCTGCACGATCTCATCGACCTTTTCGCAGGGTTTCTTTTTGCCGCGAGCCGGCTTGCCACGAATCCCCTCGCGCAAGATGCGACGGTCGATGGCGAAGGGGGTGGGAGTGGCGTTGGTCTCGGCGTTGGTCTCGGCGTTGGTCTCGGCGTTGGTCTTGGCGCCCTGACCCTGACCGGTGCTGGCCGCTGGCGCGGGGGCTGAGGAGGATGGCGTGGTGGGGGCAGACGCGCGTTGGGCCGACCGCGACGGTGCAGTCGGCGCCTGGTAGATCGACACATTGACCGGCACGCCAGGAGACAGCAGTTCACCCCCATCGTTGCCGACAGGTCCGTCAACGGGGCCCAGGTCTCCAGGCGTGTCGAGGGGGCGCGTCAGCTCTTTCCAGGCAACCATCGGCGCGACCAGGCCCAGGTGCAGCGCCAAGCTGAGGCCAAAGCTGATCAGATGGACGAGCACGACCGCGACCAGACCGCGGCCCTGGAGGCGAGCCCGAGGGTTCGGCAGCAGGGGCTGGGGGGATGGCGGCAAGGCTTCGGGTCCTCGGGTCCGGGCAGCGTGACCATCCTACCCGCCTGACTGGGCGAGGTCTGCCTCTGCCTGTTGCCCGCCGCTCGGCTCGACGATGCGATAGGCTGCGCCGACTGTGAAACCGCTCCTGCCCGCGCTGCTCTTGCTGATCGCTCCCGCCACTGCCCATGCGGTCGGCGGGGATGTGGGCGGCTACCTGCGGCTGGGCACCCGCCCCGACTTCCAGGGCGGTGATGGTCGCCTGGGCTACTGGAACCTGTACGGGCGCCTGCTGAACGAGGGCCCTTGGGCCACCCTGGACCTGCGCCTTGACCTGCTCGAACAGCAACCGGGCACCCAGGCCCCGTGGACCAGCGTGCACATGCGGGTCGAAGGCGGAAGCCTGGGCAACGCCGACAGCGGCAGCGGCGGGCTGGACGCTTTTCGAATCTCCCAGGCCTATGTTCAGGCCGGAAATGTACTGCTGGACGACGTGATCTGGCAGGTCGGCACCCTGGACTTCTACTTCGGGGACCTGGGCCTGTACGATATGCGACCGACCGAGATCTTCTACGACACCATGGGCGCGTCGGCCATGGTGGACCGCGGCCGCGTGCAGCTCCTGCTGGGGGCCGGGGACAGCGGCTACAACCTGAAGCTGGACGAGTATAGCACCGTGCTGACGGGTGGTGGCGCCCTCAGGCTGCGGCTGTTCGACGGCCTCGAACTGGGGATCGGCGGACAGGCCAACTACGAACCCAAGGTGGTCGGCAATCGCTTTGCCCCCCACCAGACCCCCGATGTCGACTACCAGGACTGGCTGCGCGGCCAAGTCGTGTTGCGCTACGCGCAGCAGCATCCCAACAATGTGCTGGACTTCCCCAACCCGGTCCCGACCGATGCCAGCAGCTACAAGGCCATGGCCTACCTGGGCTTCGGTGGCTTCGGTCCGGTGATCTGGAACAACGCCTTTCTCAGCTATAGCAAGGAGCTCCCCCAGGGCAGCACCACCGAGACCTATGACGGGGTGGACTACACGATCTACGTGGCCTCCCTGACGGATCAGCGGACCGCCCTGTTGATTGGCGACGAGATTCAGCTCCACATCGTGCCCGGCGTCTTGGACCTGGTGGCCAGCGGGCTCTACGGCGACCATCGCGACGGCGACAACAACATCGCCCCCAGCGACTACGACCGGCGGTACTGGTCGACCGTGACCCGCCTCCAAGCCTATGCCACGCAGACGGTCCACCTGTTGGCCGAGACCAGCTACGCCAACGAGTGGTCGCGCAATGGCAACCGCTATCGCGAACATGCCGACAGCATCTTCGCCAACACCGGCGGCGTGCCTGACACGCTGGGGCTGGAGACCGGCGACAGCGACACCCGGCGGACCTGGCAAGGCAAGGCGGGCGTCGTGCTCAGCCCGATGGGCAGGGGCGTGTTCACCCGTCCCAGCCTGCGCCTGCTCTATGGCCTGCAGTACAGCAACCAGAACAACGCCTTTGGCAACAGCTTCGTTGAGACCCTGGACCAGTACAGCGACTTTCAGTCGGTGGAGCAACACTGGCATCACGTGGTGGCCATCGAAACCGAGGCATGGTTCTGATGCCGACGTCCCTGCTACGGCGGCTGCTACCGCTCCTCTTCTTCGCGCTCTTGATGACATCTGCTTGTCTGCCCAAGGCCGGGCTCGTGCAGGCCCCTCGGCCGATGAGCGTGGCGGTGGTCGCCGCCCTGGAACCCCTGGACAAAGCCCAGGTAGTCGGCGTTCCAGATGACCTGCTCGTTCGGATCGATTCGCTCCTGGCGGCTCGCGATCTGACCGCCGTCGCGGTCCCGATCGACACCTGGTCCAGCGCCTTCACCAAGGGGCGCACCTCCCGTTTCCGCGTGGCCCACGTGGCCCTGGCCACGGACACCGACCTGGTGCTGGTGATCGAGACCTTTGCCCGCTACGACAGCCAGCTCAGCGGCCGCTATCGCTGGAGCGTCCGGGTCACAGCCAGCCTCGCTCCGGGGGACAGGCCCGAAGACGCCGTCGTCCGCGACTTCACGGTCCCGGTCTCGCTGATCTACCACCACGAAAAGGAAGCGGCGGCGGTCGGCGCGGCGGCGCCCATCATCGAGCGCCAGGTGGCCCGGCTGCTGGACCAGGTGCTTGGCGGCATGAGCGCCGAGTGATCGCGCTGTTCCTGCTTCTGTTTGGGTGCGGGACCGCGACCATGCGTGTCGATGACGCGACCCTCGGGCCGCCTGAAGCTCCGGCTCGGTCTGACCTGATCTACTTCGTGCTGGTTGACCGCTTCGCCAACGGGGACCCCACCAATGATCAGGCATCGCCGGGCCCGGCGGTCGATGTCGATGACCCGCAGGGCTGGCATGGCGGCGACCTTCGAGGTGTGATCAACCACCTCGATGAGCTCGCCCGCCTGGGTGTAAATACCGTGTGGCTGTCGCCGGTGTTCACCACTCGAACAGCGCCGATCGGTGTTTGGGGGGCCTACCACGGCTACTGGCAGTGGGATCCCGGCACGGTCGAGCCGCGCTTCGGCACCCAGGCCGAGCTGGTCGAGCTGGCCGACGCCCTACGCGACCGGAACATGGGTCTGATGCTGGATCTCGTCACGAACCACGTGGGGTATGACGCCCCCATCGTGCAGGCCCACCCGGACTGGTTTCACCACCAGCCCTCGATCCAGGACTGGAATGACCCGGATCAACTGGAGAATGGCCAGGTCCACGGGCTGCCCGACCTCGACCAGGACAATCCCCAGGTCGTGGCCTGGCTGACAAAGAACGCGGCGCACTGGCAGGCCCTTTTGCAACCCCGTGGCTTTCGCGTGGACGCGGTGCGCCATGTTCCCAACGCCTTTCTCTTGCGCCTGGGCCAGACCCTGAGAGAGCACGAACCCGGGCTCTGGTGGTTGGGCGAGGACTTCACGGGTGACGTGCGAGAGCTCGCACAGAGCCAGCGCAGCGGCGGCTTCAGCCACGTCTTCGACTTTCCGCTCTACTACGCCATGACCGACGTCTTCTGCGACGACGCGCCCCCTTCGCGGCTGGCCAGCCTGCTGTGGCAGGACCGACGCTACGATCGCCCCCAGGGGCTGGTCACCTTCCTGGACAACCACGACCTGCCGCGGATCCAGTCGCGCTGTCACGGCCAACAGCAGCGTGTCAATGCCGCGCTGCGCTTCCTCTTTGCGACGCGGGGCGTACCGGCCCTGAGCTATGGCACCGAGAGCGGTCTGGTTGGGGCCCAGGAACCGGAAAACCGAGGCGATATGGTCTTCGAGGACAGCCCCCTGCGTGCGGTGATCACCGACCTGGCGACCCAGCGGGCCAAGAGCCCGGCCATGCGTGAGGGCGCGCAGCGCGTGATCTACCTGGATGCCGACAGCATGGCCGTCGCGCGGGTGGCGGGCGAACAAGCCGTCGTGGTCGGGGTCAGTCGGTCCGATGTGGCCACGCAGATCCGCCGATCTGAAAACAGCGGCGGGACCAGACCTGGGCGCGCTGACCATCCCGGCCCACGGGGTGGCGGTGTGGACCCTGTCTGGGCCTTTCCCTGACTGGTCCGCAGAGGGCCCGAAGGTGCTTGTGCCTGTGCATGTCAGCGGCGCGCCCGACGGCCAGCTCCGGGTCGTTGGGGCCACTCCCGCGCTGGGAGACTGGCAGCCAGCCCAGGGACTGGTCCTGCGCTGTGCCCAAGACTCGTGCCAGGGCTCCCTCACGGTGCCGGCGGGCGCTGTGTTGGAGGGCAAGCCGGTGGTCCTCTCCGACAGCAAAGGCGGCGCCAAGCCCGCTGCCACCTGGGCCGACGGCGACAACCGGGCCTTGCTGGTTGCTCCCGGCGTGCGCTGGGACATGGCCTGGTGATGCAACTCCTCTCCAGATCAGGCAAGGTTCCATGATGACCATGTTCCGACTGACCATGCACCGACTGACCATGTTCCGACTGACCATGCTGTGGCTCGCCTCGCAGCCCCTGCTGGCGGGCTGTGCCTCGCCCCGTGCTGACGACACCGCTGGTGATCTGAAGACCTCGACCTCGACCTCGACCTCGACTTCAGGCACGACATCCAACACCGGCAGCACCACCGCGATCGGCGACCAGCTCTTCGGCGATCTGTCCTGGTACGTCGACTACAACATCGGCAGCCTGGTCACGGTCCGCTGGCAGCAAGCCCAGGCCGCCACCGTCCACATCGAGTTCAGCGTCGACCCCGACGTGTGGTTGCAGAGCCCGCCCTTCGAAGCAGACGCGGGAGACCA
>JAADHA010000639.1 GCA_013152105.1 Oligoflexia bacterium
TCGCCACCGCCCGAGACGATGACCGATGCGATCATCAAGGTGTTCAGCCCCAAAAGGACACTGTTGAGAATCGTCAGCCGTCCAAGCGTCTCGGCGTCCAGCGTCATGTGTTTCCCCGGTGATCTTGCGATCCCTCATCGGTATCTGTGCCCCGCTCCAGCCCGTTCTGACGGTCCAGGTACCGGTCCAGCTTCTGGATGACCGGACGAAGCTCGTCCCGCCACGCCCGCCACATCACGGATCGCAGGTAGGCAAAGGCGATGGCAAAGAGCGCCACCGCGGTCCACAGCACATAGGCCAAGCGGTCGTCGTTCACCCCGCCGCTGCCGCTGCTGGCAGAGCTGCTGGGCGGGGACTGCGTAGAGGTGGTCGCCTCAGCTTCGGCGACCAGCTCTACCCCAGGATCACCATCCAGGGTGCGAAGATGAACTGATGCCTGCCCTGTGCTGGGCAGGAAGGCCGTCAGCTCGGCCAGTGGCGTGTCGCCATCTTGCACGGTGAAGCTCAGGTACTGGGTGCGACGCACCACCATGGCACCCATCCAGATCCCGTCCGCCGCGGTGTCTCCAGGCACCGTTCCGTCATCGCTGAGCGCGACGGTCTTGGACCCGTCCTGTACCACGACGATCCGTGGTGCCTGTACTCGGTCGGCCGCGCGATCATCCAGCGTCAGCTCGACCTGGACCTGGTCGGCCCCCTGGGGGTCCGAGGCGCCTGGGCCAGACACCGCCGGTGCCGCTGCGACAGCAGAGACGTGGAGGAGCAGGGCGTGGAGGAGCAGGGCATGGACAGGAGCGAACACGGCAAGCAGCCTATCGCATCGTCCTGGCGCAGATGGAGACCGGCCGAAGCACCGTGGAAAAGATCACCGGGGCAAGCCCGACCCGACCGGGTCCAAGAGGGTCCACCAGACCCAGTCCTCATCGGACGCGGTCGGCGCCCCCAAGGCATCGCCCAGCCAGGCGCGCAGCTCCGCGGTGTCGGCACGCCGGGGTGAGAGGACATAGCGGAAACCGTCGCCATAGAGCTGCCCGAGACTCCACGCGGTGGTCTTTGGCCCAGGAAGCCGCAGTTGCCGATCGTCGCCATCGCCGCGCCGCGCCAGGTCCGCCACCATCGGCACGTCTGAGAAGAGCCGTGTCGCGTCCTCTCCCGCGCGACGGTGGATCCCCCCGTCCTGCACTGGTTTGCCATGCACGATCTGGGCAAGGAGGAGTTCTCCCAGATCGCCCAGCTTGTCCGCCTCGATCGGCAGATGAAGGACACCGCCGGGTGGAGCCTCGGCCAGCGCATCGAGGGCCACTGAGCGAACCATCGGCGTGGTCGGAGCGGGCCAGGGAAGGGGGGAAGCGAACACGGCCTCGCCCACCACCAACAAGCTCAGCAGCAGGCCGACCCTGGCGCGGCGCACGGAAAAGCCCGCCAACACCGCCAGCCCGATCAGCACGATCACCGTGTAGCGGTAGCTGTGGACGGCGGTGATCACAAAGGGAGGGAAGACCCGCGCCATGAGCAGGCCCGGCATGCCCAGGCGGTGTCCGAAGACGTACAGAACCGAACCGCCCAGACGAAGGTAGGGCCCACTGGCGACCAGCACGCCGACGATGACGAGGACCCCGAAACGACCCAGGCGATGGTCGCGTCGTCCGCGCCACAGACCAATCAGCGCCAGGGCCACGGCGACCCAACCCAAAAATACCGTGCTGGTGGTCCAGTACAGGAACTGCTCCCCATCGGGCAGCAGCCGCACCGCGGGGATCACGGCGGCGCTGTGGTCCAGCCACATATCGAGGTCGGCGAAGGCGTCGGGGAGGGCCAGATCGGCGCTGGTCCAGTCCGCTCGCCGGCTGTAGACCGCGCCGGCACCGTGGGCCACCTGGAGCCAAGCCAAGGCCGCACCAAAGGGAAGGACCGCGACGCCGGCCGCCACGATGCCCTGAATCAGGGGCCTGCGAAACACCGGTCCGTCCCGCGTCGCCAGGGCCGAGAGGGTGAGGACCCCGGCCAGCAGCAGACAGAAGAACAGGTTGTAGGCGCTGGCTGCCACGGCCAGGCCGCAGCTTGTCCCGAGCGCCAGGCCCCAAGCAAGGGTCCGGTCCTCGGGTCGGTCCAGTAGGTGAAAGAAGGCCAACAAGAACCACGGCAAGAGGCCCGCAGCCACGATCTCACTGGTCCCGTTGAGGGCCTCGTGCTGAAAGAAGGGCGCCGTCATGAACACGGTCCCCGCGACCAGCGCACCGCCCGCGCTGGCGCCTCGGTTGCGTACGAGGCGGTCCATGCCCAACCCGCCGAGCACAAAGAGCAGCATCACCCACAGGTTGTAGAGCAGCGAGGGGGGCAGCGGGAACCAGCGCAGCAGCAGAGGGCTGAGCGCGTCAGACCCGTAGAGCGTGACCACATCGCCGCCATAGGGGTAGAAGATGAGATCGGTGTGGAGATCGCTGAGGTGGTGTTGCGCCCACCACAACACCCAGACGTGGCAGGCAGCGCTGGCTTCTGGGTGACCCAGGATCGTGTCCACCGGATGCAGGGCTATCGGCCAGGTCACCAGCACGGACAGCGCCCCGTACCAGAGCAAGGCGCAGAGTCCCCCGATCATCGCCCTTGAGCCGAAGGGTCGAGCCGTCACAGACGCCACAGCAGATCCCCATCAAGCGTAGAGCTCGGCTCACCCAACTGTCTGCGCAGCAACTTGGAGATGGCGACCGCATCGTCATCGTCCAGCAGGTCCACGTGGAGCAGGACGATGCCGTATCCCAGCGCCCGCAGGCGGTCGGGCGCCCCGACCAGTGACGCCACGTCTCCGTCCCCGCGTCGCCAGGTGGCGGCGGCTCTCGCGAAGTCTTCTTGGCGGAACTGCGCCGCCTCGGACAGCTTGCCCGCGATGGGATCCCGGCCGTCCAAGCCCGCGATCGCGGACACCAGCGGTTCCGCCGCGATCGACCTTCCCAGGCCCTGCATCAACAGGGTGTAGGCGATGGGCTGGTGATGGATGCGCTGCCACACCAGGTAGTGCCCTCGGGCGTCCAGGCCGATCATTCGCGGCGGCAAGTCCAAGACGGGAGCATCGACCTGGGCGATGATCGCCGGCGGCGCGATGTCGGTGGTCGGCCGAGCCGGGACCAGGAAGACGGTCACCTCGCCCCAGATCAAGAAGGCCGCCAGCCACGGGAAGCGCCGAGCTCCGCGAGCCGCCAGCACCGCCAAGCCCAGCGAGGCCACCAGGAGCCAGCGATGGGGGAGTCGCATCAGGCCAAACAGCGGCAGGTGGGCCAGGGCCCGGTACGGCATCCAGGCAAAGACCGGGGCACCGCGGACGGTGAGCACCGGACCCAGGGACAGGACCAGCGCCACCACGACCACACCCCACCACCACACGGGGCGCTCGACCTTCAGCCTGCTCCCATCTGCCCGGGACCACCCGCCCAGCACGGCCAGGCCGACGATGGTCAGGCCCAAGGCGTCGACGTGACCGGCCCCGGCGGTGGGTCCGCCGAAGAAAGCCGCCGGGTCCGCCACCATACCAGCCAGCGAACGGGGAAAGCGCGCCAGGTAGTCGGCCATCACCGGCCCGCGAAAGAGCTGGTCCGAAGAAAACAGCACCCGGCCATAGATGACGGCCGGCAGCGCGATGCTTACGCCGAAGCTCAGCGGCGCAAACAGCGAAGCCCGCACAAAGCTGCGCCCTGAAGTCCACCCCCGGAGTCCGACCCAGGCACAGAGGTAGATCGCGATGAAGGCGCCGTAGTACCAGGCCCCCAGCGCGCCGAGTGCCCCAACCAGGCCCGCCCCCAGCAACAGCCAGCGGGGCGAGCCCGAGGCCCGACCGGTCCAGCGGTCCGCCGCCTGTTCCAGCAGCAGGACCATCAGGGGCAGAGGCCAGGCCGACAGGGTCTCCGACTCGCCCGACAGCGCCTGTCCCACCAGGAAGGGGGACAAGCCATACGCGAGCCCCGCGACCAGCCCGGCCCCATAGCGACGCCCCAGGGCCCAGGCAGCGACACAGGCCAGGTAGAGCTGAACGAGGACCATCAGGTTCCAGGCCGTCGCGCGCGGAAGGCCCGCGGCGAGTGGCAGCGCCGCGATCAGCATCCCACCGAGGTCGGGTGGGAAGAGGGCGCCGCCATCTGGAAATGCCTGGTCTGGCGCGCGAAGCGCCCAATGATCGAGCAGGGCGAGGTGGTCGAACAGGTCTCGGGTCGGCCGGCCGAGGGCCAGGTCGCTGATGCCGAAGTGCTGCGGTCCCAGGCAGAGCACGCAAGCGCTCGCCAGCACGAACAGCTCGAAGGCGATCCGCAGACGATGGAAGCGCCGTTGAGTCGCAGCGGTTGGTAGCATGGCCTCCACGGCCGGCACGATAGCGGGCGCGCCCTCCGCGTGGCAGCGGTGAGCACACCCTCGCCAGCTCTCCCTCGACCCACCGAGTCACCATGCCTCCCCCCACCTGCCCGGTCAGGGCCCACATCCTCGGCTCGGCTCGCATCCAAGCGGCGCTCTTCGCGCTGCTGCTGGCCCTGCCCTGCCTCGCCCTGCTGGCTTCGACTCAGCGGGCAGAGGCCGGCGACTTGGACTTCTCGGCCGACACGGGCGCGACGACCGCCAAAACGGCCACCACCGCGTGGCCCGATCGCATCGTAGTCGACGCCACTACTTGGACCCTCCTCGCGATCTGGACCGGGACCAACCCACACCAACAGGTCATCCCCATGACCTCTATCGACCGCTTCGAGCGCGCCCGTGCATGGGAAGGGCGCCCCGACGAGCTGGTCGCCACCCTCAAGGACGGCTCGCGTCTGCTGGTCGCGCGGGGCGAAAGCGTCGGCAGCGCCGCGATGCTCTTGACCGCCTTGGTCGGTCGACAGATCACCGAGATCAGCTCCGGCGCGAGCTGGCCCACCGCCGTCCGAGACGACGGCACCGCGCCCGACACCAGCCTGGCGCTCGGCTCGGTCCACACCGGCGCACAGGTGGCCGCCGTGCTGGGCACCGCGCCCGCCGACCGCATCAGCACCCAGGGCCAGCTCACAGCGCGCCACGCCCAGGTCTACGACGTGAACGAAGAATTGCCCGCCAACGCTGACGCAAACGCGCTCAAGGCCGCGACGATCCAGGTGGCCATCAAGCAGCAGATGCGGGGCATCCGCCAGTGCTACCAGCGAGAACTGCGACGCGACCCCAGCCTGGCGGGCAAGGTCATCGTGTGGTTTCTGATCGACACGGACGGGACCGTGTCGCGGGCGCGCCTCAAGGAGACCACGATGAGCAATGTCGTCGTGGAAGACTGCATCGTGGCACAGGTCACAGAGATGAGCTTTCCACATCCCCAGGGCGCAAAGGTCGTCCCGGTGAGCTTCCCCTTCCGCTTCAGCGGCAACTGATCAACAGGCAGCCCCGCATCCCATCGTGGCTTTTGTCTGCACGCTTCGTGCAAAAACCGTTGCGGGAACACCGATGGTCCACTAAGCTGCGCCGGACACCTGACCACCCCCCACTCCGCGAGATGGAGTTCTCATGAACCTGAAGCTCACGACACTGTGTATCCTGGCCACCGGCCTGGCCCTGTCTGCCTGTTCCACCAAAGACACCGGTGATACCGGTTCGACCGGCGGCGACGCTGGCACCACCACCACCACCGGCGACGCTGGCACCACCACCGGCGACGCTGGCACCACCACCGGCGACGCTGGCACCACCACCGGC
>JAADHA010000062.1:0-5695 GCA_013152105.1 Oligoflexia bacterium
GTCCAGGTCGACCTGCAGGGTCAGGCGGGAGCCCTGCCCTTCCAGCGTGATCGTTGTGAGGCCGGTGCAGTAGAAGATGCCCGACCCGACACGGGGCTCCAGGCGCCAGACGGAGGTCCGCGTGCTGGTGGTCCAGGTCGCGTGGTCGCACCAGCTCAGCAATTCGGGGCTGACGAAGGGCCGGGCTGGTTTGGGCACGTGGGTCATGCTGGCGTGCCAGAGGTTCTCGATGTGTACGATCTCGCCCTGATCAACGCGCCCGACGACGTCGATCCGGTCGATGTCGTAGAGGTATGGAACCAGGGCTGGCATGTCGTCCCGCAGCAGGTGGAAGACGTCGTCAGGCGGCAGGGGGAGCGCTTCGGTGATGGACAGGTGCATGGTGCCTCCAGGGCGGTCAGCCTCGCGGGAGCCTAGCAGCGACTACCAGCGCATGCGGGCGGTGGCGGTGACGAGCGAGACGGTCCCGCCGCCGAGGTTCTGGCTGGCCAGCAGGTGCCCTCCTTGGATGAGCAGCGTGGGTGTCACTTCGGTTCCCAGGGCTTTCAGGCCGACCTCGCCCAGGGTCAGGGCCCAGTCCAGCTCGGTGCCCAGGGCGTAGCCGCTGGTCGGTTGGTCGAGTTGGTTGGTGGGGATCCCCCCGTTGCGGAAGGTGTAGTAGGCCTGCGAGGGGGGCGCGGTGGCCCAGGTCAGCGTGAGACCGGCCTTGATGCCCAGATAGTCCAGGGGTTGGGCAGAGATGACGGGCTGTACGAAGGCGGCGCGGTGCAGGGCGCCCTCGGTCACGATGCCGTCGGCTCCTTCGGGGGCGCCGCCGGAGTTGGCCGGGTCCTGGAGCATGGCGTAGGTGTTGGCGTCGATGGCGCCTTGCAGTTCGTCGAAGAGCACCATCCCCACATCGAAGTCGCGGCTGGCGCTGAACTCGTGGAGGACACCGTCGTCGGGGTTGCTGTCGCCGCTGGTCCATCCGGCGCGTAGCAACGCCGATCCGCGGCCGTCGGCGGGCGTCAAGGAAGCCAGCACTGTGGCCCCACCGGTCAGCATCTTCAGCCCGTCGCGGCTGGTGATGGACTGGGTGATGTCGGTGTTTCCGCCGATGACGACGGCCTCGCCAGCCAGGCGCAGGCTCCAGCTTCCCAAGGCCACCGGCGCGTCCGCGTAGACATCCGCGATGCCGACGTTGGTGGTGCGCTCTCTGTCTTCCTCGGTCTGGTGGCGATAGACGGTGTAGACCCCTACGGTCTGTTCACCCGTCCAGATGGCCGACGCGATGCCCTGCCAGGCCGCCTGCCCGCCACCGGTCGGGCTCCACTGGGCGAAGATGTCGTCGACCACCCGGTCGCCAGCCAGGACCAGCAGCAGCGGGGCGGCGTCACCCTTGAAGGGACGCGTCATGGCTTGCAAGCGCAGGACCCGGTCGCCGAAGTCGGTGCGGCCAAAGACCGGGTCATGGGAGCCGTCGTTGGCCAGCAGTCCCAGGCCCCAGTCACTGGTCACCAGTCCCGCCTTCAGGCCGACGATTCCGATTCGACCATCGACATAGGCTTGCCTGAGCTGCGCCAGGCCGTCGGCTGTGGCACCCAGTTCGTCACGCCTGCGGGCGTCCTCGGTCCCCGGGATGTCCCACGTGTCGCCGAACAACTGGCCGTTGAGCAGGTCGATCTCTCCGCCCACCGTCCATTCCCCCGGGCTCCACTCCAGGCCGGCTCGCAGGCGACTGTCCACGACCGGTCCCTGGCCGATGGTCGTGCCCTCGGCGTCGACCGCGACGTTGGGGTAGGCGCTTCCGATCAGCCGCGCCTCGCCCCATGTCTTCACGGGTGAGGGCGATGTAGTCTCCACCGGACTGGCGGCCTGGGTCTCGGCCTGTGCAGACAAGGTGGACAGGCTCAGTGCGAGGAGGGTGATCATCGGGCACCTCCCTTGGTGGTGGTGGAAGTGCCGCTGCCCTTGCCACCAGTGTCCTTGCCACCAGTGTCCTTGCCGCCGGTATCCTTGCCACCGGTGTCTGTCTGGCCCGTGTCCGGCAGCACCCCCAGCCAGTCGCAGCTTGCGTCCTCCAGGCACAGGTCATCCCGGATCTGCTGGCCATTGTCGAGGAAATACGACGCTGCCTGCATGATCGAGAAGGTGTTGATGTCAAAGGCCAGGCTGGGGTCGGGGGTCGAGAAGCCGTGCGTGCCAGTGCCCTTGACATAGGGCAGGCGCATCCCGCTGACGCCAGCGCTGGTCTGCCTTTCGGCCCGCAAGGGCTCGTCGCTGGGTGCGCCCCAGTCGTCCAGGCCCTGGTCGAGGTCGTCGGCGTCGAAGAGGCAGGAGCTGCCCTTGTACTTGCCCTTGGTGCAGGTGTAGGGGCCGTATTGTTCCAAGCCCTGAACGACCTTGCGATCGATCAGCCACTCATCGACCGTCATGCCGTAGCGGTCGTCGTCCTGCTCCATCTCGATCAGGCCCATGGAGCGGGCCAGGGCGATGCCCGTGTTGATGCTGACGATGCTGTCGCCGGGGGTCGGCATCATCAGTACATTTCGCGGCTGGCCGTTCAGCTCATCGAACGGTGTTTCATTGAGCGCACGGGCATAAGCGATGGGGTCTCCGGGCTCCAGGATGGCCGAGAAGACGAAGCCGACCCGTCGGAAGTCGGGCGAGGCGCGCACGTAGCCCAGGCCCTCGGCCCCCGCGACCAGGGGACTGCCCGCCTTGTAGATGACACCCTGGAAGAGCACGTCCTGGGGGAAGCTGTCCAAGGTCGCGACCAGGGTTCCATCGGTCGTGTACAGACGCACGACGAGCTGGTCGCCGGCCTGTGTCGTGTCCGGCAGGGTGTAGGTCTGACCCTGGATTGGCCCGTCGTCGGGGATCGAGGCGAGCTGGCGCTTCTCCCACGCGCTGGCGGCGTCGGCGGCGATGCTCACTCGCAGCGTGCCGTCCTGGGGGATCAAGCCCTGGCGGACCACACCCGTGGTCACATTCTCGACCTCGATCAGGCCCCCGGCGGGCCAGTCGCTGACCGTACCCATGGGCAGCTCGACCATGTCGGTCACACTGTTCACCATCTGTGTGATGAGCAGGCTGCCGTCCTTCTGCGGAGTGCCCAGGATCAGGGGGCTCATCAGGCGTCCGTCCATCGCCTCGACCGCGCCGCTGATCTCGGTGCGCAGGGCGATGTCGAGCAGGCCGCCGCCCGGGACGATCGGAACCCAGGCTGTGCCTTCGTCGATGACCGCCGCGGCCACCGCGATGTTGATGCCACCCAGCGAACCGCCGATGCCGTAGTACCGGGCGTCCGGGCCACCGATGTCGGCCTGGCCGTCGCCGTCCCAGTCACAGGAGACCGCGGTGGTACCGTCGATCTTCGTCATCGTGCCGGTGCCGCAGGCGCGCAGGCTGTCGATGAACTGTGCGTGGTCGATGGCGGCCTGGCGCACCATGTCGCGGGTGTGGAAGGCGTCGGCCGACCACTGATCCCCACCGCTGTCTGGCACGCCGTCATTGTCCAGGTCGCGGTAGCGACTGTCCAGAAGGTGCGTATAGAACGGATACAAGCCGGAGCTGCCCAGGACTGCCTCGATCAGGGCCTGCTGGTCGGCGCTGATGGTCGGCCCGTGGCCGGGGTAGTCGAACGCGCATGCCGCCATGCCCACCCGGTTGAAGGCCCAGGCAAAGCCCAGGAAGTCGAAGCGGCTGCTGCCGTAGCCGTGGCCGAAGGACACGACCGGGATCGGCTGCCCGGCGGCGGCGTAGGGGCTGTCCTTGGGAAGCACGCAGGTGAATGGCACCCGCTCGGAACGGGCCTTGTAGGTGCCGTTGAAGCCGTCGACCTGCCAGAAATCGTCGCTGTCGTCGACCTGGGGCCAGGGGGCCGGGTCTTCATTCACGTCGCCCATGAAGTTGGCGGTGTTGAAGCTGCCGCCGACGACCACATCGCCAAAGCTGGTGTAGTTCTGGACCAGCGTGTCGGCGGCTTCGTCGGGGAAGAGGCCCAGGTTCGCCAGCGTACTGATCAGCGTCCCCACCGGCAGACGGTAGATGTCTCCGCCCTCGATATCGTCGACCTGGAGCGCTTCATTGACACCTTCGGGGAAGGCCAGGTCCAGCGCGGCAAGCGGACCCTCGCCGAGCAGCCCTCGGCGCGCGTCGACCAGGTCACCGGTCACCCGGCCGGTCGTGAAGGTCCAGGCGAAGGCCACGTCGCTCATGCCCAGGCCGAGCGAGGGCAGGGCGTCCCACAAGGGCTCCAGGGCCTGGGTCTGGCGTAGGTGGTTGATGTAGGTAAATGGGCTGCGTACGGGGTTTCCGTCCGTGCCGATCAGCCGAGTGGTCAACACCACGGCATAGGTGGTCTCTTCTCGAAGGGGCGTGATGGGCCGCATGATCAGCGTGTCGGTCTGCTTCTCGTAGAAGGTCAGCAGGTCGGCCCGCGGATCGCCGCCCTCGGGGTAGACGTTGGGCTTGTCCAAGACGCCGTCGTTGTCGGTGTCCTCGCCCCAGTCCAGCACGCCGTTTTCGTTGAGATCCTCGTCCACCGTGTCGAAGACCAGGCTGGGTTGGTCGGCCCGCGTGTCATTGGGAAAGTAGCGATCGCCTCGGGCCGCGTCCATGGGGAAGTGACCCTGGCCGACATCGAGGGGAACGGGCTGGAGGTAGTCGGGCGAGTCCGGCGTCACGTCGATGACCAGGAAGAGGTCGTCGACAAACTGGTCCGCGCCGCGCCTGGGGTCGCGCCTGTGGTGGGCCACGATGTTGTCCAGGTCCAGCGGTGCGTCGAAGGCCACCGTGATCGGCGAGTAGATGCCGAAGCCGGACAGCGTGTTGAGCTTCTCTCGCGACTCGCGTTCGAGCTTTGTGACCGCGTCGGTGGGGACGTTGAGGCGCAGGCCGGTGGGGCTGTGGCGGTCGAGGCGCGTCGCCAGGTCCGTCGGGTAGGGCACGTCGGGTAGGGGCTTGTGGTCCCAGTCGACCCGCACGGTGGGCCCGTCTCCATCGGGGGTGGCGCGCAGCCCTTCGGGGTAGGAGGCGCAGGCGAGGAAGAGTGGCAGGAGCAGGGACAGGGACATGGGGCCTCGGCGGGGTCTCGGTCGAGTGGGTCGGGGTCAAGAGGGGCAGCGGGTCCAGCGAGTAGCACGGTCTCGTCGGTGGTGAAGGGTCGCGAGGAATTGACCTCAGCCATCTCCCGTGATCTGCTCGGCACGTGAAGAAGACCTCTGCCACCTCTGCCACCTCTGCCACCTCTGCCACCTCGGCCGCTCCCGCCACCGCGGCGCTTTGTATCGCCCTGATGTGGCTTCCTCCGCTGGGGAGCGACCCGGAACCGGGCGTGGACCTCGACCAGACCGTGACTTCGTCGGTCCCCATCCTCGACCTCTTGCGACAGAACCCGTTGCCCTGGGCTCCCTTGCTGGACCGCTTCAGCTCGAAGCTCGTCATGGTGCCGGAACCCAGCGGGGCGCTGTGTCACTTGCTCGTGTCGACCATTCCCAGCGAGTCGGTCTTCACGCCTCCAAGCCTCGCCCTGGGCCCGAAGGATGTGCCCTCCGAACTGGTGGAGCTTCCGGCCCCGCCCGCCACGCACGCGGGGCTGCGTCTAGGCCCCGATGCCTGGGCTGCCTTGCAGCGTCTGCTGGACGCGGCCCGGGCTGACGGTGTGGAGCTGCGTGTGATCAGCGCCTATCGCTCCTTTGCCCACCAACGCATG
>JAADHA010000062.1:5744-11420 GCA_013152105.1 Oligoflexia bacterium
ACCAGCGAGCACCAACTGGGGACGACCGTGGACGTGGCGGACCGGGCGCTTCGCCATGTGCTCTCGCCGACCTTTGGCGCGACCCCCGAGGGCATCTGGCTGAAGGCCAACTGTGAGCGCTTCGGCTTTGTGCTGAGCTACACTGAAGCAAACAAGTCAACCAGCGGATATCGGCCAGAGCCCTGGCATATCCGCTATCGTGGGTTTGCCGACCAGCCCGCGTCTGTCGATATCACACCGTGACGCGATAGCCACGATTCACGTGGCGCTCACCAGGTCGCTGATCCGAAGGCCGATTGTCGCGAGTGCCGGGGTGCCGGTGATCTTCAGCTCGGGATGCTCAATCAGATCGATGCGCTCGCCTTGCGCGCCTTGTTCTGTTTCGCCCGGTCGGATCTCCAGTACAGTGGGGCGGCTCCGTTCGGCCACACCTGCTCGGCGAGCGACGACGATGGCCAGATCCTGGCCGTCGATCTGCACGAGGGAACCCAGAGGGAACACGCCCTTATAGGCGAAGAATGCGTGAGCCAGCTCAGACGGCAGCCAGCCGACCTTGCCGGCGGCCATCACCTTTAGTACGCCGTGAGGGGCGTGGGCAGGGTGTTGGGCGCTGGCCGAGGTCTGGGCGATATAGGTCTCGATCATCGCCAGGGTTCGGCCGGGCATGCCGCTCTCGCGGTGGGCGCGGGCGGCGACGGCGTCGTGCAGCAGCAGGGTGAGTGGCATGGCCGCTTCGCCCAGGCCCGGCATGCCTAGCAGCGATCGGATGGCGGCGTCGGTGTCTTGTCCGGTCGCGATGCCGCCGAGGACGCCGGCCAGGCCCATGGTCATCAGGTCGCGCACAGGCAGGTTCAAGAACAGGCCGAAGCCCACCATGTCGATCGCGACCCGCACATGCCGAGTGGCCGGGCTCGGTACCTGGTCGGGGTCGGAGATGGCGGCCAGGAGTTGGTAGATCGCCGCGTGGCTGCGCATATTGTCGATGACGAGCTGCAAAGTTCTACGGAGCGGCAGTAGCGAGGGAGGCGGGCCGGTGAGCACCTGTTGGTACAGCGTATCGGCCAGGTCGAGCAGGCTGCCGTAGAGCCAGACGGCCAGTCGGTCAGGTTCGAAGCGGTAGGAAGCGATGGCGTCGCCCTTGGCCAGGCCGAGGCGCAGCGTCCCGGTGTCGCGCAGCGCGAGCTTGTTTTCGTTGTTGGTCATGGCTTCTACCAGGTCCGCGGCCAGGCTTTCGAGGGTCGCGCGATCGATGCCATGCAGGAAGGTGAACTCGTTGACACCCAGCAGGGAGAGCCGCTCGTGCAGCGAGGTGATCTTCTCGTACAGTCCGACATCCGTCTTGAGCAGGCGCCCATTGACGAATGCCTCGCCGGTCATCACCTTGAGCGATAGCTCGGTGTCGCCCTGTTCGAACCAGCTCGTCAGGTTGGACTCCAGTTCGTCGAGGATCCGAATCACAGCCGCGTTGTTGGGGGCGTACAGGCGCAGCGCTCGTACCAATGAGAAGATCGACCCCAGGATTGCGGCGCCGGATTCGTGGAGCTGGCTGGTCGCGGTGTCTTCAGACATCAGGTGGCTCCTGTCCAGCGAGACAGGGCGGCTTGGACCGCTTCCTTGGTCTCATTTGCGATCAGCCAGCGACCAGCCGCATCCTTGAGGATCTGGTGGGCCTGGACGCTGCCCATCGCGACCATGACTTCAACGGCGAGGAGCTGCAGCGGTATCTCGTTGCGGTGAGACATCGCGGTGCGGTGGGTGAGAAGGTCCGCGAACCAGCCGGTGGTGCGTGGATGGTCGAAGGCCGCCAGGGCCTTGACCAGGGCCTGCTGTTCATCAGCCGGGCGTTCGCGGAAATTCTGATGCTGAAGCGCGGCCAACAGCAACCAGCCCACGCGCGGGTCGCCGGAGTTGCGCAAGATCTCGAGCGCCAGCAGCCGGTTGTCCTTGTCGGGGTCTCGCAGCGCACGGCCCAGCGCAACGCGAGCCGTCTCGTCATAGGCGCCGGCCATGGCTTGCAACGCCGCCTTTCGCACGACGCCCAGGGTGCTCTGCAAGGCGTCGCACAGGGCATGGATGGCGGCGGGGGTGGCGATGCGACCCAGGGACTGGATGGCGACCAGGACATCATCGGTGTCGGATCCAGCCAGGCGACGGGCGAAGATCGGTGTGAGGTCCATGCCGCTGGCGTTGAGCAGCTCGCGCAGCGCGACCTCGGCGTCGCCGGCCGAGAGCGCGGTCAAGAGTGCCAACAAGCCGTCTCGGGCTGGCTCGACCAGGTGGGTGAATGCCGGCATGAAGCGGGTGTGGCCCTTGTCCACAAGCGGCGCCAGTGCTTGCATTCGGGTCGGCGTGATCAAGGCAGCCTGGAGCGCCTTGAGTGCCGGCGAGTCGTCGACCTGGGGACCCGCGACCTGGCTCAGCATTGACGCCACGCCGTCAACATCTCGGGCGGCCACCAGCGCGTCGTAGACACCCAGGACCATGGGGCTGGGCTCGGGCTGCGCGGGGTCTTCGTTCGAGCCCTTTGGCTTCGCAGAGGAGGTCGCTTGGGCGACGATGGTCAAGAAGCGGGCTGGTTCAGCCGCCGAGTGCCATGCTTTTTGGACCGCGGTCGTAGTCTTGGTCTGGTCGGGGTCGGGTCGTGTTGGCGCCTTGGCCAGACGCACCCACGCGGCCAGGTCGTCGGTGTGCAGCACGCGCAGGTCATCGCTGGACAGGGCCACTTCGGTATCGCCGCCATCTCCGGAAGCCGGCAGGCGCGCCTTGCGGCCAGCCAGGCTGGCACCCTGCTGGGACTGGCTGATGTCCGTCGTGAAGCTGTCCACCGCGTAGTACTGAATGTGGGTCAACTCGGCCGACCACAACGACGTCACCGAGTCGTTGTCGTGACTCTTGTCCACGGGCAGGGCTGCCACCAGCCGGTCGATCTCTTCGGGTTCGAGGCCCGGCAGAAAGGACAGTTCGCGCACCCCGTCCAGGTACATGCGAAAGAGGTAAGGCACGCGCGTCGCGGTGTCGGTCACCGGCGCGCCGTCATAGAGCAGGCCGAAGGGGACCACGCGCAGCGTGATCGGGCCCTGCGCTACCAGCGCTTCGCCCAGTCGATGCAGGTCCGCCGTGAGCTGTTCGACGATCGGGCCCTCGCCCTTGTACAGGCGGATCCCACGGACCTCCTTGTCCAGACAGATCAGGAAGTCTTTGATCGCGCGGGTCGGGTCGAATTGCGTCGTCACGGAGTGCTCCGTTGCGAGTCTACTTCGATTCTTCGGCAGGCGCTCAGGCTTGGACCGGTCCGAGGGTGGCCGCCGGGGCCTTGGATCCCGTCACAGGGCAAAATCAGCGTGTTCTGTAGCTGAGGCAGCGCGATGTCGAGATGGTCTTACCCCGCCGCGAGCTCAGTGATCGTCGTGATGATCGTCGTGGTGATCGTCGTGGTGATCGTCGTCCCCGCTCAGGCCGTGGGGGTGACCGTGGTGGAGCTCTTCGGTGGTCGCGTCGCGGATGTCGATGATCTCGACATTGAAGTGCAGGGCTTCGCCCGCCAGGGGGTGGTTGCTGTCCAGCAGTACCTGGTCGTCCTTGATCCCGACGCACCACACGGGGATCTGCTCGTTCTGGTCGTTCTCCACCACAAACTGCATGCCCTCTTCGAGTTCGAAGTCTTCGGGAAAGGCGTCGCGAGGCACGGCTTGGGGATCGACCCCGTTGCGTTGCCCATAGCCCTGCTCGGGGGTCACGGAGATGTCGCCCCGATAGCCGACTTTCTGGCCTTCCAGACCCGCTTCGAGGCCGGGTACGACGTTGCCATGGCCGTGTAGATAGGGGAGTGGGTCTTCGTCACGCGAGCTGTCCAGCACGTCCCCCTGGTCATTGGTGAGGGTGTAGTGGACGGAGATGACTTTGTCGGCCTTGACCGTGGACATGGGAGGACTCCGGGTGCGCAGGCCGTACTTGGGGCCGCGAGGGGGCGCCTACTAGCGCGATCCCTCGGGCTTGCACAGCGCGAGGGACCGGGTCCCTACTTCTTGGGGCGGGTCCGGCGACGCCGGGTTGCGCGGTCTGCTGCCCGTTGGTCGGGGTCGTCGCGTATCGACAGCCTGCGGCGAAGTTGCTCGAGGTCGTCGGCCAGAGGTGCCGTGATCTCGACGGGCTGGCCGGTCAGGGGGTGGGTGAAGGCCAGGCGGCAGGCGTGCAGGGCCAGGCGAGGCGCGCGTGCGTGGATGCGAGGCTTGGCGTAGAGCGGATCACCGAGCACGGGGTGTCCAATCTCGGCGAGGTGGATTCGGACCTGGTGGGTGCGACCGGTCTCCAGTCGGACGGAGACCACCGAGGCGTCGCGTTCCAGGTTCTCGAGCAGCGCCACGTGTGTGATGGCGCGGCGGGTGTCCTGATCGGGTGGCGGATGGAGGCGGCGGGTTCGCGCCGACTTGCCCGGAGCGGCGGGAACGATGAGGCTGCCACGCAGGCCGTCGCCACGATCGCGCACCAGCTCGCTTTGGATGGACCAGGCCTGGTGAGGGAAGGGTTGGGCCACCAGGGCGAGGTAACCGCGGTCGATCTGGTGTTCTTGCAGCAGGTCCTTGAGCGCGAGCTGCATGGCTTCGTTCAAGGCCACCAGCATCAAGCCGCTGGTGGCCTCGTCCAGGCGATGGACCGCCAGGCCGGACCCGCAGATCCGACGCACCGTAGCCAGGGCGTTGCGCTGTCCGCCTTCTCGGGGAGCGGGCACCGAGAGCAGCCCGGAGGGCTTCCAGATCACGACGAAGCCGGGGTCGCGATGCAGGATGATCAGGTCGCGCCCTGGTTGCAGGCGCGGGGCGTTGCTGGTCAGGCGGATCCGCGCCAGGTCGTCCACGGCGCGCCCGGGGTCAGCGGTGGGCACGCCGTCGAGGAAGACCTTGCCGGAGTCCATGGCCCGACGGGCGTCGCCGCGAGAGAGGCCGCGTTGCCGAAGGATGTCAATGAGACGCATTGGCCACACGTAGCGCAGCAGCGCCGCCCAGGCTCGCTCCCCCACCCTCGGGCGCTGCCCTGCGTGGGCCGAGGCGTCCGCGCGTGCTAGCCTGCGTCTCGCAGATGCAAGACCTTCAGCGAACACTGAGCCAGGCTGGACCCGCGCACCCCGCGCGGCGTCTGCTGGATGCGGTACTGGGTTCCAAGTCTGTCGTGGCGGCATTTGAAGCCACGGGCGGCCCGCTGGGGATCAACAAAGGCTGGGAGGATGCGGCACAGGCGCTGGCTGGCCTCGTCATCAGCGATGATCTCGCCAGCATCTGCGCCGCGCTGGACGGTGGCGAACACTTCGCGGGCGGGGCGCTGTGCGCTCGCCAGGCCCTCGCGCTCTTCGACGCCCACCAGGAATTCGCCGTGGGCATCGCCGACCTCGAGACGGAGCAGAGCCGCGACGCGGTGACGCGGGCCTTGGCGGTGGCGGCCCTGGCCTGGTGCCTGTTCCAGGGTGATGCCAGCCAGCGGGCCTCTGCCTTGTTGAGCCGCCCGGCGGGTCTATGCCTGGTCGGCTGGGTGGCGGCAGTCGAGCTGGCCGTGGCCTTTGGCAGCGACATGGATCCGCTCAGCGGCACCCGGTGCGAGGACCTGGTCGCGATGTACGGGGACCACGCCGAAGATGCGCTCGCACAGCAGATCGGCCCCCAGGCCGCCAGGGGAGGGCGCCAA
>JAADHA010000178.1 GCA_013152105.1 Oligoflexia bacterium
GATTGGGTTCACCCTTTCCACAGTAGGGCGTACCCAGGATCTGGACCGTGCCGGCGTTGCCCACCCCCGCCAGGTTGCGCCAGAAGGTGGCCGAGATTCCCCGATAGTTGGGGTTGCGCACGACCGCCCCGAGCCGGCCGTCTTCGATGAGCCGCGCCCACTCGCAGCCAAACTGGAACTTGTTGCGGCTGTCGTCGATGGACCAGCTCGCGTTGGTCTCCATGTAGATCCCCTGCTCTACCTGCGCCACGAGTTGGTCCAAGCTGGACTCGCCCGGCTCGATGTTGAGGTTGGCCATCCGGTCGATGGGCGGACGGTTCCAGCTACAAGCCCGCGAATTCGCCACCCCCGGAAGACCTGCCCGCGCCTGGGACGTGGCCCCCCCCAGCGGTCGCAACAAGACGCCGTCTTGGATGAGGAAGGTCTTGGCCGCACGGATCCCGTCGTCATCGAAGGCATAGCTGGCGAGTTCACCCGGAAGATCGGGATCAAAGCTGACGTTGAGAAGGGCGCTGCCGTACTGATAGCTGCCGAACATCTCGGGTGTGACGAAGCTGGTGCCCGCGTAGTTGCGCTCGTCCCCCAGGATGCGGTCCAGTTCCAAGGGGTGGCCGATGCTTTCATGAAGCTGGAGCATCATCTGGTCAGGAGCGAGGATCAGGTCACGCCGACCCGACGGACAGTCCGGCGCGGCGAGGAGCTGGAGGGCCTGGTCGCGGAGCCTGGCGCCGATCCCAGGAAAGCCCACCAGGTCCAGGACCTCGAGGCCCCCCTGGCGCGACAGCCCCCGCGAGCCCGATCCCCGGCGCTGGGTGACGCCCTCGGCGTGGGCGATCACCATGGCATCGGGCGAGAGAAACTCCATCTGCTGGGCAATCTCTCCGCCATCCGCCGTCAGGTACAGGCTGTCGCTGGAGACTCGCAGCAGCGAGGCCGTACGTTCGACGATGCGGTCATCCCGATCACCAGCCATGGCCGCGACCTCGATCCGCAACAGGTCGAGCTTGTCAGACAGCGAGAGCGATGACCAGGGTTTCGCGACCGGCGTGCGGTGCTCGCCCCGAGGGCATGTGCTGGGCACCTGGGAGAAGTCGAAGACCGACGTGGCGGCGGTGCGCGCGGCCCAGTCCCGGGCTCGGAGGGCCGCAGCCCGAAGCCCGCTGGCCGACAGGTCTGACGTGGCGGCGTAGCCGAGCCCACGACCGTGGCGCACCGTGATCATGGCACCGCGGTCGATGCGCTCTTCGACGGGCTCGACGATGTCATTGCGCACCCCGAGTGTCTCGGTGCGTTCGTCCACGAAGCGCAGGGAGCAGAAGTCCACCGCCGGTACTGCGTCCGCAAAACGTGCGGCGAGGGTCTGTGATGAGACGAAAGAGGGGGGCAAGTGGCCTCCAGGTGAAGGGCCGAGGATGGAGCGGCAAGATGGGGCGGCAAGATGGGGCGGCAAGATGGCCCGAGAGCGTTCAGTAGAGCAAACAGGGCTCGCGCAGCTCGGCAAAGTCGAGGAGCTGCGGCCGCCAGGCATCCAGCAGCTCTGCGGGACGTACCTTGGTCTCCAGGGCGACCCTGGCCTCGGCGCTGCCACAGAGCAGGTCGATGGCGATGGGTTGGCTCACGAATTCGTAGGGCTTCGTGCGCCACGCGAAGTGCTGACGTTGTGGGTCCAGGCGCAACAGGGCTTCGAGCACGACCAGGCCCAGACGGAAGGCGTCGATGGCGCCGCGCTGGAGCACCAGGATCTCGACGCCGTGGCAGATCTGCCCGGCGTACTTCTGGAAACGCGGCTCAAAGGTCGCCGCCCGAAAGGCCACACCCGAAACACCCGCGTCCTGGGCACCGAGTCGGCACAGTCGGGTCAGCTCGGCGCGGTCACACCAGGGCGCTCCTACCAGGTGAAAGGGTCGGGTCGTGCCGCGCCCCTCGCTGAGGTTGGTCCCCTCGACAAGGCACATCCCCGGGTAGATCGCGGCCGTGTCCAGGGTCGGCATATTGGGCGAGGGATAGACCCAGGGAAGGTCCGTCTCGTCCAGCCACTGGTCACGGCGCCAGCCCTTGCAGGGCACGACCCGAAGCGGCGCGTCGATGCCGAGCTGCTGGGCGAAGAAGCGCGCCAACTCACCGATGGTCAGCCCGTGCCGCACCGCCAGGGGGTAGGCGCTGACGAAGCTCTCGAAGCCCGGCTGGACGACGTTGCCCTCGATCGACAGCCCGTCGATGGGGTTGGGCCGGTCGAGCACCCAGATCTCGGTGCCCGTCTGCGAAGCGATCTCCATCAGGTAGCCAAGGGTCGCCTGGTAGGTGTAGTAGCGGGCGCCGATGTCCTGGATGTCGAAGAGCAGGATGTCGAGATCCGCGAGCACCGCCGGGTCGGGATGGGCTTCGGTGTCTCCATACAGGCTGACCGTGGCGAGGGCCGCATCATCGCCCGGCACATCGACCATGTCCTGGGCCGTGGCGTCGACGCCGTGTTCTGGACTGAACAACCGCCGAGGCGACACACCAGCCGCCTTGAGCAGCCCCAGCGCGTGGTCCAGCTTGCGGTCGACGGCCGTGTGGTTGCAGCACAGCCCGATCCGGGCGCCTTGGAGTCGGGTCATCCCCTGGGGATCGGAGAGCAGCGTCTCGAGTCCAGACTGCATCACCACTCCGTGCCTGGTTTACTTGTGCCCGAATCCGGGTATCGCAGCCCCGCGGCCGGTGCAGCCCTTGCACAGGAGTCGGTACACGTACAGGGTCGCGACGGGGTTAGATCACTCTCCTCATCTCGCGCCTCATCTAGCTGGAGAGCCAACATGCCCGACAACACGCCGGACAACACACCAGATGTCACGAAGATCAACGTCACGACCGATGCCGGCAAGAGCATCGTCGCCATGGTGCGCACGACGCCGCAGACCGTGCTCGATGACTACGCGCGCCTGATGGATCTGGCCCAGGTGACGCGCGCCCTGGCACCCGACACCACGACGATCCTCAAGAACAATATTAGCTGGCATATGCTGTATCCCAGCGCAAACACGACCCCTTGGCAGATCGAAGGGGTGACGCGCAAGCTGCGCCAGGAAGGCTTCAACGATCTGGTCGTGGTGGAGAACCGCACCGTCGTGACCCAGGCCAAGAAGGGCGAGCGGCTCAACAACTTCACCCCTGTACACGACAAGTACGGGCTCCCGATCAAGTACAATTTCAACCCCGCCGACATGAAGTGGGTCACCTATGAACCCAAGGGCCCCATGCTGGTCCTCGACAAGATCTTTCCCAAGGGGATCCGCATCCCCGATTACTTCTTCGGCAAGAACGTCGTCCACATGCCGACCTTGAAGACGCACATCTACACGGACTACACCTGTGCCTTGAAGAACGCCTTTGGGGGCCTGCTGGACAAGACCCGGCACTACACCCACCCCGTGATCCACGAGACCCTGGTCGACCTGCTGCGGATCCAGAAAGAGATCCAGGCCGGCACCTTTGCCGTGGCCGATGGCACCACGGCCGGCAGCGGCCCCGGCCCCCGCACGATGACCCCCGTGGTCAAGAACGTCCTGCTGGCCAGCAACGACCAGGTCGCCATCGACACCGTCGCCGCCAAGCTGCTGGGCTTCGACCCGATGAAGGTCAAGTGCATTCGCCTGGCCCATGAAGCCGGCCTGGGCAAGGGTCGCCTGGACGAGATCGAGGTCGTCGGAGACCTGGACACCGCCGAGGTCAAGCGCACCAACTGGGACTTCGTGGTCGGCGACAACGCCGCCAGCAAGGTCGGCGACTTCTTCTGGTTCGGACCGATGAAGCCCCTGGCCAAGCTGATGTTTCAGACACCCATGGTCAACGCCTTCATCATGGGCAGCTTCCTGTACCACGACTACTTCTGGTACCCAACGACGGGACGCAAGGTCACCGACAAGTGGCTGGCTGAGACCGAGTGGGGCAAGCTCTTCCTGACCTACGGCGACCCCTTTGCCGATCAGCAGCGCCAAGGCGGCCTGTTGCAGCGCCTGCGCCCGCGCAAGGTCTGACCCCGACCCTTCGCTGAGACCCTTCGCTGAGACCCTTCGCTGAAGGGCTAATATTGCGCTGCCCTGGTCTGGGGTTTCGCCCGCATGGACCAGCCGCCGCGATTCGAGCGACTCGGGCCGGGCCGGCGAACCGGTCCTGGCCCATGCTCCCACACCACAACTTGCCAGCGGGCTTCGCCGGATCCGTCCGAGCTTTCCCGACGACTACTAGCCGTGGTAGCTGGCGAAGAGGTCGTCAGCGCCAGCGACGACGACGCTGCCGTCGTCCAGCACCTGGCAACGGCTCAGCGGCGGCAGAGTGGCCAGCCCAGCGTCCTTGGCCGCGAGCTCGAGACCCGCGGTGACATCGGACCAGGTAGTGCCACCGTCGTCGCTGCGCAGGATCATGCCCAGCGAGCGCGCCGATAGTTCGCCGACCGCGACGACCGTGGTGTCCGACCGGCACACCCCGCGCACCCACGTGGAGTCGTCGGGGTACCAGGTCGAGGCATCCACGGATGTCCAGTCATCGGGGTTGGTCAGATCGCTGCCCGACACGTAGACCATGCCGACATCGCGGTCCTGGTTCACGCCGCCGACCACGATGTGGCCGTTGCTTGCATCGATGGACCACATCTCTCCGCTGTACTCGCTCAGCCCATTCGCAAGCTGGACGGCCTGCCAGTTGAGCCCGTCGCCCTTGCCCTTGCCGGGGATGAAGACCACCGGTGGCTGCGAGATGGTGCTACCACAGCCGTAGACATTGCCGTTATCCTCGGCCATGTCGAGAACCTGGAAGCCGTAGCTGGTGTAATCCAACCACCAGCCATACCCGTCCTGCCAATCGCCGTCGTCGCTGGTCCGGTAGACGATGCCAGTGCCCGTCAACGACTCGGCGACGGCGAAACCGGCGTCCGTCCGGGCGAAGCTGCCGACGCTGAAGCTGTTCCAAGTGTAGCTGCCCGCTTCGAATTCGGCGGCCAGGGACAGCGTGCTGCCCGCGGTCCCGCTGGTCGACATCACGCGGTAGCTGTTGGCGGTGTTGGTACCGGACACGTAGAGCTTGCCGTCACCGGCCCGCACGACGTGCATCACCCGGAAGGTCTCGAGGAAGCCTGTGGGATCGGTACTGACCGAGGACCAGGTCAAACCAGCGTCGGTGGTCTGGTACAGGCCGAGCCCCTTGGTCGTGGTACCACAGCCGACGAAGCCGCTGTTGCCGTCGTCCATCCACAGGGCGTCCGTCCGGTTGCCGCCGCAGGGGTGGCTGGACACGGTCCAGCCGCTGGTGGTCCCGCCACCATCACCGGTCTTGCCACCGTCGCCGGTCTGGCCACCGTCGCCGGTCTGGCCACCGTCGCCCGAGTTCCCCCCGTCGTTGGTCGCGCCGCCATCCGATCCGGTGGTCGTGCCGCTGTCATCAGTGGTGTCCTTTTCCGTGCACGCCGCGAGCACGCAGCAGGTGAGCCCTGCCAACAAGCAAATCCTCATGATGCCTCCACATGTCCGGTATGCCCCGGGCATTGTATTTACGTTGAAGTCGTTCACAACCCCGATGAGCGTGAACAGCGGTCCGCATAACCCCCAAGCATGGCCACGCCAGCGCATTGCCCCAGCCCATGCCGTGACACACGGCATCCCCTCCTCTGCGCCGCTTGTTTTCTCATCCAGCCTTACTTCCCGACCGGCGTCTGCAGCCGCTCGATGAACGCGGCCAACACCGCTTGGCCGACCGGGCCCGCACCCGCGGCTGGCTTCCCGTCGAGCTCCACGATGGGGCAGAGCTGCTTGAGCGAGGAGGAGCAGTACAACTCGTCCATCGGATCGGTCGGGTAGAGCGGGCCGTCCTGGCACGGCAGGCCCAGGTCCGCCGCGACCCTCAAGATCAGCCCTCGCGTGACCCCGGCCAGGATGCGCCCGTCGTCTGGGGGCGTGCGGATGGCGCCGTCGACGACCGCGAGGACGTTGCTCCAGGTGCCCTCCAGCAAGGCACCGCGGCCGTCAACCCACAAGACCTCGTCCACGCCCGCCGCTCGCAGCGCGACGACCGAGGCCGCCCGGCTGGTGTGCTTCACCCGACCGGACAGCCAAGGATGATCGGGGTGCCGAAGAGTCACGACCCGCAGGCTGTTGGGACGGACGGGCAAGGGCGAGGCGTACACGATGCGCGAGCCCTCGGTCAGCGTGATCCGCACGACGACTTCGCCACCCACAATCCCCTCGCCCTCCGAAGCCACCGAGGCCACCGCCCTAGCGACCTCGGAGGACAAGGTCCGACGATCCGGCATCGGCAGCCGCAGGGCCGCCGCGCTGCCCGTCAAGCGCTCAAGGTGCGCGTCGAGGTGGTGGAGCTGTCCGCCGTAGGTACGAAAAGTCTCGAAGGCGCAGAGCCCGCGGGTCAGGCCCTGGTCGTCGATGTCGATCAGAACCCGGCCATCGCCTCGCAATTCACCGTCTTGAATCACCGCTCTCATGGCCTCTCCCTGGTTCTATCCCTGTAGCCGGTACACCTCCAAGACGCCCACCCCATCGCCCTTTGCAGAGCATTGACATCTCGATCCCACTTTCTTGTTGCAACTCCCAAAAGCTGTGACATCCTTGTGAACGGCACCGGCGAGCAGAGACGCACATCTCTGCGCGTGAGTGGTGTGGTGTGTGAACCGATCGAGCACACACCCCCCTTGCATCACCCCATCGCCCCCAACCTGCACGAAAGCTCTGCTGGAGTCCTAGATGAACGTTCGAATCGTCGCGCCCATGCTCGCCACTCTTCTTGTTGCTTGTGGAACAAACACCGGCGATAGCGCGACACCGGTCCTCACCGACACCGAAGCCTATCTGCAGCGCGAAGTCATGGTGTCCGTGGCTGACGACGCCGACGGCGTGGCCGCCATGCATGTGCAAGAAGACTTCAAGCTGCGGGAACTGAACCGCATCGACGCCATCGGCGTGGCCCGCGTCGCGATCGACGACGATCGCGGTGTGAAGCAGGTCGCAGCCAGTCTCGGCGATGACGCACGCGTCAACTTCGCCGAGCCCAACTACCTGGCCCACATCTCCAGCACGACCAGCCCGAACGATCCCTACCTGGGCTACCAATGGAACCTCACCCAGATCGACGCCGCGGGGGCGTGGCAGTACGGTCAGGGCAGCGGCGTGGTCGTCGCCGTGCTGGACACGGGCGTCAAGAAGGGCGGGCCCGATGGCATCACCAACGTGCTGGCCGGCTACGACTTCTACAACAACGACAGCGACCCGACCGACGGAAACGGGCACGGCACCTTCGTGTCTGGCACGATCGGGCAGAACACCGACAACGGCACGGGCGTCGCGGGCATCGCCCCCAAGGCCAGCATCCTTCCGGTCAAGGTGCTGTCTGACAGCGGCTATGGGGACATCAACGCCATCTCCAACGGCCTGATCTGGGCCGCCGATCAGGGGGCCGATGTTGCCAATATGAGCCTGGGCGGTTCATCCCAGAGCCAGACCCTGGAACAAGCCTGCACCTATGCCTACAACAAGGGCATGGTGCTGGTCGCAGCCAGCGGCAACGAGTACTCCAGCCGGGTCGGATACCCCGCCGGCTACAGCACGGTCATCGCCGTGGGCGCCAGCCGCTACGACCAGACGCGCGCGCCCTACAGCAACACGGGCAGCGGCTTGGGGCTGCTGGCTCCTGGTGGTGACACCAGCGTCGACCAGAACGGCGACAACTACGGTGACGGGATCCTCCAAGAGACCTTCGACAAGGGCGCGTGGACCTACACCTTCTGGGAAGGCACCAGCATGGCCACGCCGCACGTGGCCGCGGTCGCCGCGCTGATCGTCGCGCAAGGCGTCACAGACCCCGATCAGGTCAAGTCGATTCTCTTCGACACGGCTCGTGATGTCGGCAGCAGTGGCTACGACACGTCGACCGGCTACGGCATCTTGGATGCCGGTGCCGCTGTGGCGATGGCGGCCGGAAATGGTGGCTCCAGCGGCGGTTCCACGGGCGGTTCCACGG
>JAADHA010000655.1 GCA_013152105.1 Oligoflexia bacterium
CCTCTCCCTGTTGCAGTAGGAGCCCGTCATGCACCAATCCAAGCGCATCGCCGCCAGCTCCTTTCTCAGCGCGGGCCTGTTGCTGGTGGCCGCCGTGGGTCGCGTCGCCTCGGCCGATGGCGTGGCCAGCCAGTCTCTCGAGGGCGTGGGCCTTGGCGCCATGGTGTCGGTGGCGCTGGCCATGGCCATCGTGGACGCTGCCATCAAGCAATTCGGCAGCGAGGACGGCTGCAGCCGCATGCCCCTGGTCCTGTTGGGCCTGGCCGGCTTGGGCTGGGGCATGGTGCGCGTAGGACTACAGGATCCCTGGATCATCCCGGCCATTGCGAGCTTGCTGTGGCTGACCATGCAGGCCGCCTTCTTCACCGAGCCCGTGGATGATCCAGAAGAAGCCGAAGCGCTCAGCGATCCCCAGATCGATCCCCAGATCGATCCCCAGATCGATCCCCAGGAAGAGCAGACGGTTAGCTGATCTCAGGGCTTGGCGCCGGACTTTTCTTCAGGCGCATCGGGCAGGGTCCACCGGTCCAGGTACTGGGCCAACGCGGTCTTGCGGTCCAGCTTGGTCAAGGCGGCGATCCGATCGGGGAAGGGGATGCTGGGATCGGCGCGAACGATCTTCTCCTTGAGCAGCGGGCCGACCTTGGGGTTGCCGATCGGGTCGCCGACCTGCTCGGTGACGGCGGCGTAGAGCCAGGCTTCGACCAGCCCGGCGACCATGAAGTTCTGGCTGTAGGCGGGGTAGTTCCACATGATGCTGGAGAGCAGGACCGGGTCGTAGGTCAGGCCATCTGAGGTGCCCGGGGGCGTGGGTTGACCGGTGAGCGACGCGCGAACGCTGGCCGCGTAGGCGGTGACGGCCAGCAGATCGTCAGGGGTCTCGTACAGGCGCTTCTCGACCAGGGTCGCGACGATGGCGTCGCTGATCGCCATGGTCGCGCGTCCCGCCCGCCAGACCGCGAGCTTTTCCCTGAGGTCCGCAGGCAGGTCAGGCACATAGGCCGAGGTGAAGGCGGGCTCGAAGACCATGCGCTCAAAGAACTGGGCGAAGCCCTCGAACCACGGATCACGCGGTCCCCACAAGGTCGGAGAGGATGCCTGGACCGGCGACAGCATGCCCCACCAGGCCGCGTGCCCGCCTTCGTGGGCGAGCGCTTCGTATTGCCAGGTAGACCAGCGGCGATCCTGGCTGACGACGATGGCCAGGTGCTCGGGCGGTCGGATCGGGAAGCCGTAGACACCCGGTCGGGCGTAGCGCGCGGGTTCCGTGTAGACCTGCCAGCCAAAGGTGTCGACGCCCATGTCGTGAAAAGCGGACAGCACCCGATCCTCGGCCAGGTCGGCGTCGAAGTAGGTGTCCGCGACCTCGCGCCCCAGCTCCAGGCCCGCGGCCCGCCGCAACAGCGGCAGGTTGGCGAAGGAGAGCGGGAGCTTCCGGCGCTTGGCGAGCTCGGCCAGGCGCGTGGACACCGCGACAAGGTGGGGCTGCACGATCTCGGTGAGGCTCTTGACCATGTCGTCGATGTCGGCGGGGCTCAGGCCTTCGCTGGCCAGCCCCAGTTCCCACCAGGTGGCGAAGCCTTCGCGTTTTGCCACCTCATTGCGCAGCTTGACCAGGGATTTGAGGTCTTCTCCCGCGACCTGCATCCGCTGTTCGACATAGGCCGCGGCGAGCGCGTCGCGCTGTGTCTGGTCCAGCGTGTCGGCGTCGCGGCTGACCTCTGTCCAGCCGCCCGAGAGCGGGATCTCAAGGGTCTTGTCCGCGGATGTCCAGGTCCCAGCCACGCTGGCCTGTTCTTCCAGGCGGCCCAGCAGCCGGACCTCTTCGTCCTTTTCGTCTTCGGTCCATGGGCGACTGACGATCATGTCCCGCCAGTAGCCATCGGCCTTGGCCTTGGCGATGGGGGTCGGTGGGTCGGCCCGCGTGGCGTCGATGGCCGCCTGTACCGTCTTGTCGTGGAAGAAGGCGACCCGGCGCTCTTCGGCTTGGGCCTTGCGGTGGCGCGCTTCCTTGCTGTGGACGTTCCGGGTGGTGTCCCGGTTGGAGATTCCGAGATCGACCAGGATATCGACGTAGCGATCGTCCATCTTGGCCAGGGGTTTGTTCGTGTTCTTGCAGCCAATGGACAGGAGGGCGACCAGGGCAACGATGCCGGTGCTGACGACCACGGGACCTCCTCGTCGACTGGTTGAGCCGACCCGTGGACTCTACCGCAGGAGGGAGCGCAGGCCCGTCCTTTGGCAGCGTCAAGCTGACGCGATCAGCCCTGGGAGAGGCGCCTGTGCGCTGCCCTGCTTGGCGATGCCCGAGGGGCGAGCACTGGAGTCCAAGCCTGCATCCTGGCGGCGCGCGCCATCGCACTGGCACCGGGTGTGCTTTCTACTTCTGCTTCTGCGAGGACTGGGCCTGGGTCGCGGAAGCGTCGCCCTTCTTGCTACGCTATCGGACCGACTGCGAGGTGTGCCGTGATCGCTGACGTTCTGCTCGTGCCTGTGGACCTGGCGGGTCCGACCCAGCCAGTCGTCGAGATGGCGGTGCGCCTGGCCACCGCCCTGGACTGCGTGGTCACCCTGCTTCATGTGGTCCACCTGCCCATCGGTGTGCCCCCCGCCGGGGTGCTGCCCCTGGGGATGATCGACACCGAGACCGCGATCGGGGTCCTCGACGACGAAGCGGGTGCCCACCTGGTGATGCTGGCCAAAGAGTTCAGCAAAGCCGGCTTGCCCGTGTCGCATCTGATTCGCCACGGCGAACCCTGCGACACAATCATGTCGGTGGCCGAAGAGATCGGCGCCCGCCACATCGTCATGGGTACCCACGGTCGCCGCGGCTTGGAGCGCGCCCTGCTTGGCAGCGTGGCCGAGCGCGTGGTTCGCCGCGCAGGCTGTCCCGTCACCATCGTGAGGACCCCGCAGCGATCTGGCTGAGACCCTCAAGCCACGCTCAGCTTGCCTGGCGAAGTGCGTCCGCGACCAGACCAGGCGTGATGACTTCGGGGAGCGGGATCGCCGGCCTTGAGCGGTCCGCCGGTATCACCAGATAGAAGGGCACGCCGGCCTTTCCGTAGCGCCGCAGCCAGGACGAGATCGTCTCGTCCCGCCGAGTCCAGTCGGCACGCAAGGGCACAATGCCGTTGCGCTGCATGGCCTGGCGCACTTCCTCGGTGTTCAGGACGTTCTTCTCGTTGACCTTGCAGGTCAGGCACCAGTCCGCCGTGAAGTCGATGAAGACCGGGGTCCCCTTCAGTTCGTCCAGCGCGGCCTCGCTGAAGGGCTGCCAGGGGATCTCCTGGCTGAAGTCCAGGCTTGTGGCGTCGACCAGAGCGGTCGGGTCCGTGGCGCACTCGTCGATGGCCAGGGTGGTCTTGAGCACCTCGCGACCGGTGAAGGCGGCCAGGATCACGGCGATCGCCAGCGCGCCGACCTGTCGCCGGCCGCTGGTCGTCACACCACCGAAGCGCCCGAAGAACCAGCAACCCAGGGCGACCGCCGACAGAAAGATGAGGAAGCCCGTGGCCCCCTCGCGCCCGGTCTGGCTGGCCACGACATCGACCAGCCACACCGTCGTGGCGATGAGCGTGAAGCCCATGAACTGCTTGAAGGTCTCCATCCAGGCGCCGGGCCGCGGCATGTAGCGGAAGAGGCCGGGGATGAAGGCGATGAGGAGAAAGGGGAAAGCCAGGCCCAAGCCCGCGAACCCAAAGAAGAGCGCGATCCCCCATGGCGGCAGGGTGAAGGCGAAGCGTGCCCAGGAATGGAGCGCTGCACGGTGTCGCCAACAGGGTCGCGAAGGCACCGGTCAGGAAGTAGCCAGAGACGCCTTCCTTGTCGGATGCCTGGGACATCTTCGTCGCGCCGATGACCGGGATCTCGAAGACGCCGAAGAGGTTGAGGGCGAAGACGAAGACGATCGTGGCCAGGGCGATGACATAGGCGGGGTATTGGAACTGGAAACCCCAGCCGACGTCCAGATCGAAGGTCTGCTTGAGGACCACGACGGCCGCCGCCAGGACCAGGAAGCTGACCACGATGCCGGCGGTGTAGGCGATGCCAGCCTTGCGTCGGTCGCTGCCCTGGATGTCGCGTTGTTCGATCAGGCTGTAGAGCTTGAGCGTGAGCACCGGCAGGACGCAGGGCATGATGTTGAGCAGCATTCCGCCCAGGAAGGCCAGGCCCAGCATGGGCAGCAGTCTGGCCTTGGAGGGCGAGGGGGGAGCGGGCATGCCACCGGTCGAGGAGGGTGCGGTGGCGGCAGAGGCAGAGGCAGAGGCAGAGGCAGAGGCAGAGGCAGCATCGGCCAGCGCGTCATCGTCGAACAGGGGCGAGGGGTTGGGCGTGACCGTCGCGCCCTCGGCAGCGACCGGCATCGGCTGCAAAAACTCGGTCCGAATCAGCTTGTCCCCGACCTGTACCGTGAACAGGCCGCCAAAGCCGTCGACCCCGGCCTTGGGCTCGATGGCGATGCCGTCCATCGTGATCCGCACCGTACCGTCGTCGAGCTTCTTGAGGACGGGCTCACCCATGGCCATCCAGCCCGGGGTGGTGAGTGGCGTATAGAAGGGCCAGGCGCCGTGGTCCATGGCCAGCGTCAGGGGCTGGTCGCCGGTCGGCGTGAACAGCAGGGCGGCCTTGAACTCGTCGCCGGGCCGCACCGCCGAGACGTTGAAGGCACCTTGGACCGCGAAGTCCTTGACCGTCGCGTAGTCGACGGGGTGGGTCTGGTGAAAGTAGTCGAAGAGCGGGGCGTATTCGCTTGCTTCGGCCGGTTGATCTGCCGCGACGACCGGCAGGGTCAAGGTCAACTCGGCGTCGCCCGGGATGCACTGGACTTCGCACACCAGCCAGTTGGCCGTGGCCGTGGCGCCAAAGGTCGCCTGGCCCAGCGGCTGGTCTTCCGGAACCGTGACGGTCGTGTAGAGCAGGACTTGATCTTCAAAGCCGTAGCTGATGATCCCCGACAGCTCGAGCCAGGCCGGAGCGGGGTAGGCATAGTCCGAGAAGGTTGCGCCAGGGGGGCCCTGCCACGTGATCTGGGTGGCCTTGCCGACCGCGCCGGGGCTCTTCCAGTAGGTGTGCCAATGGGGGGACTGGGCCAGGTGAACGCCCAGACGGAACGTGTCGCCGGGGTGAACCGCCTGGCGATCAGCCAGCAGGCGCGCGTGGACCTGGTGAGGTTTTCCGTCAGGGCCTATCTTCTGGACCGAAGCGGACGCTGGCAGCCCGGAGAAGTCGACCGCTGGCGGCGGGGTGAAGCCCGGCGGCTGGACCATATTCCCGCCGGCCCAGGCGGTCGCGACCGTCCCACAGAGCGCGATAGCGACAGCGAAGACGGCCAGCTTGAGGGCGGTCAGGGTGCTGGAAGTCGATGGCACGAAGGTCTCCGGCGGGGTCGCCCAGGCGACGGGGCAATCACTCTATCCAGACCAGATGCCTGTCAGCGCATCTTGGTGTCAGGACTCTGCGCGCTCGAAGACCTCCAGGCGCCTGCGCTGGTCGGGCGACCAGAGGCGCTGGGCAGCATCTGGACTCCCTCTCTCTCTCTGGATCTTCTGTGCCTTCCCCGACCCTCGCCCTCGGCCTGCTGCTCTCTGCTGCCTGCATGGCGGCGCCGGAGATCCAGCCAAAGACGGATCCTTCGGTCAGCTTTGGCATCGCCACGCCCGCGCCCGCCGATGGCCTGTCGGTGGCGATCTTCGCGGGAGGCTGTTTCTGGTGCATGGAGAAGCCCTTCGACCAGCTCGACGGCGTCATCTCCACCACCTCGGGCTACACCGGCGGCTCCGAGCCCGCCCCCAGCTACCCGGATGTCAGCGGCCATCGCACCGGTCATGCCGAGGCAATGCGGGTCGTCTATGACCCGACGCGGACCAGCTACGCCCGCTTGCTTGACGTCTACTGGCATAACGTCGACCCGATCCAGGCTGACGGCCAGTTCTGCGACCGGGGCCCGCAGTATCGGACCGGGATCTTCACCAGCGACCCGACCCAGCGCGCCTTGGCCGAGGCCAGCAAGGCCGCGCTCGGCACTCGCCTGCACGCCGAGATCGCCACCGAGATCGTCGACATCCAGCCTTTCTGGCCAGCCGAGGACTACCACCAGGACTTCTACGCGAAAAACCCAGAGCGCTACCACAGCTACCGCCTGGGCTGTGGTCGAGACAAGCGCCTGAGAACGCTCTGGGGGGCGGCCGCCGGGGTTGGCGAGGGAGACGGCTGGGTGAGCGCCGCGCTGGGGGCGGACTTGACGCGGGAGTGAGCGGTCAGGTTCCCCGCTGGCTGGCCGCGCCAGTGCTGCGTTCACTCGGGGGCGGCTCGATCTCTCCCAGGTCCAGCTTCTCCAGGCCGGCGCTGGTGACCAACTCGACCCAGTCGGACCGAAGCAGCTTGCCCGAGCAAAGACGAATCGGCAGGTTGATGGGCTCGATCTCCCACGCGTCCGGCTGTTCGCTGCTGTAGCAGGTGACCGGGCAGCCCGGTGGCGTGCGCACGATCCAGCCTTGCTGAGTCAGGACCGTGGCCAGGGCGCTGCCCAGGAGCGTCTGGGCGAAGCCCTGGAGTTCTTCGTCGTAGACCGAGTCGGCGTCATCGCCGAGGGCCTGGCGCGCCAGGCTGATCAGGCCGGCCGTGTCCGTGGGCATGGTCAGTGGCGTGATCCCGCTCAGGACGGCGGCGTGCGTCCAGGCCCGCTCATGCCAGATGGGCGCATAGACGGCCTGACCGACCGCTTGCCAACTCACGGGCTTCAGGCTCTGCCCCCGGTCGGAGTCTACGAAGAGATTGGCCAGGAGCTGGTGCTCGACCAGGTCCAGGTCTGACAGCAGCTCGGTCGCCGGGCGCTCGTCTTGTGACTCACCGGCTGGCAGCTCGGCCAGCGCGGCGAGACGATCACGCAAGGCGGGGTGGGTGTCCATGCTGTCAGTCTCGCCAGACTCCAGGGCCTGGGTCAGGGCGTCGTCGATGACCTTGCGAAGTGCCGGCTGCTGCAGGAAGATGGCGAAGCCGCGGGCATAGGGGGGTCGGTAGCCCGCATCCAGGGCCGGCAGGATCTCGTTGCGAAAGTAGCCGTCATAGGCCAGACCGGCGCCGTAGACGACGGAAAGCCCCTGGGCCAGGGGGGCCGCGCCCTGGGTCCGGGCGGCCAGCCGGTCGGCAGCGATCTCTTGGGCCCGAGACACTGACAGGGTCAGGCGCAGGAACAGCCGCTGATAGGCCAGGAATGGCTTTTGCACCAAGCCGATCAGGGCGTGACGGGTCTTGCCCAGGTTACTGACTGTGCGGCCGAGCGCGGCCCGCGTCTTGTAGACCCACGGTCCGAGGGCGGTGTCGCCGCCATGGAAGTGGCCGAATTCATGGGCGATGACGGCGCGCAACTGGGCCACATCCAGCACCTGCATAAGAGGCAGGCCCAAGCCCATGACTCGGCGGCTGCCCAGGCCCATGATGCCGCCGCGCTGGGACACGAAGGCGTTGACCCCCGACACCAGGTACACCTCACGGGGCATGGCCTGTGCGGTCTGGGCCGCGACCTCTTCCAGCACGGCGAAGAGCGCTGGGTGCTGTTGGGGCAGCAGGCGTGGTCCGGGCGCCTCGAAGCGGTCGAAACGCGGCAGGATGGACCACAGGATGAGCAGGGCAGCGACCACGCAGAGGATCGCCAGCTTGATGTGCAAGCGGCCCGCAAACTCGACCTCGGCCAAGGGCAAGGCGAGCAGGGTGCCGGCCATCGCCAGCGCGAGCAAGTAGAAGCCCAGGAAGAGGGCCACCGCCAACAGGGCGCGGGAGGTCAAGGAAGGCGTGTGCATCGCGAAGACTCCGGCGGACAGGAATGCGGGAAGGCACATCTGGCAGGTGTCGACTGCATTCAAGGAATGTTCCGCTGCAACAGCATAGCGCCTGGTGGAGGCGGGTCGGAGGAATGACGGGCTACCATGCACGCCTTCCCGGGACGCTCATGCTAGTCGCGACGGTGCTGACCGTGTTCCTACTGCCAGCCTGCAACTCAGCGGGAGATGCCTCGCGGACACCGCCGGGGCCGCCAGAGCCGACAGAACCGACAGAACCCACAGAACCACAGTCGCAGCCCGACCCGGACGAGACATGCGCATCCTCGCGTGTGGCGGCCATCATCGAGGGCGTCGGGGGCTTCACAACGGTGCAAGCGGCGATCCACGCGCTGAACCGCAGTCGGGGGACGGTAGAGGTCTGCCCCGGACAGTGGCACGAAAACCTGGTGATCAACGGCCCGACCACGTTGATGGCCAGCGAGGGCCCAGCGCGTACGCGCATCGTCGGCGACGGCACCGGATCCGTGATCACGATCAACAGCAATGAAGCCTACCTGGACGGACTGGCCATCACGGGGGGTGTGGCCGTGGGCACCGACGGATCGGAGCTGACTGGGGGAGGCATCTCCTTCACCTTCCTCGGAGGCACGGCAGCCATTCGGAACTGCCTGGTCGTGGGCAACCGGGCTGACCGAGGGGGCGGGCTGTATGCCTTCGGCTCTGGCGCCCTGGTGATCGAGGACACGCTGTTCCTGGGCAACCAGGCCACCGACGACGGGGGCAACGTGTTCCTGCAGCGCCTCGACGTCACCTTGGATCACGTCCTGATCGTGCAGGGGGACGCGGAATATGGTGGCAACCTCGCGGCGCGGAACAGCGTTGTTACCGCGGGGGATGGCGTCGCCCTGGTCGGGGGCACCGCCACGTGGGGTGGCGGACTGCACGCGAACAGCGGCCGCTGGTCGGGTGGCGTCATCGCGCTCAACCACGCCACCGTAGGGGGGGGCGCGCTGATAAGTGGAGGCGCCGAGTTGGTGGGCGCCGATGTGTACAACAACACCGGCGACGGCGGTGGGGGGGGCATTTACTGCTCCAGGGACTGCTCCATCACGGGTTCCGAGATCCATGACAACCGCGCTACCGACGGCAGCGGCGGCGGCCTCATCTTCGACTCGGCGAACAGCTCGGTGCTGGTGTCGTCCACGGCGATCCACGACAACCGTGCCCCCAAGGGCGCAGGCGGCGGGGTCGCGTTCGGGCCGCGAGGCAGCGCTCTGTTCGAGGACAGCACCATCTCGGACAACCAGGCAGCCGGCGGCGGCGGCATCTCGACCGGTTCCGTGGTCCAGACCCACGGTCTGGTGGTGTCCGGCAACGAGGCCACGGTGCGGGGCGGTGGGCTGTACCTGGGCGGAGACGCCCGGGTCGGAGGCGCGGATGGTGACGAGATGGAGATCACCGGCAACCGGGCGCCGGTGGGGGGCGGGGTGGCCTTGTACTTGGGCGGCGCCTTGCACGACGCTCTGGTGGCGGACAACACGGCCACCGAGACCGGCGGTGGCGTCGCGGCATCGCAATCCCACGGCAGGCTGCGGAAGGTCACCGGAAACCAGGCCACAGTCTGCGGTGGTGGCCTGTGGGTGGTGGGTGGGCTGATGACCGTCCTCGACACCCGCCTCGACATGAACGCCAGCGCCATAGGAGGCGGCATTGGCCTCGACCAGGGGATGCTGCTCCTCAGCGGCGTAGACCTGGGCACCGGCAAGGCCGCCAATGCGCCCGACGACTTCGCCTTGTGCGATGGCAGCGCCAGCTACACGGGGCTGGGCGAAGGCCTGAACCTGTTCTGTGACGGTAGCGGGTGCCTGTTCGGCGACAGTGGCGGGGACACGGGCGGCTGACCGCGAAGAAGACCACTCCATCCGGGTCAGAAATAACCAGTAACCAAGTAGGTTTCAGCCACCACCCGTTCGCTTCATGCCATGGCGCATTTTTGGGGGGCTCTCTCCACGGGTGCGTCTCGGGGTCTCAGGCACGGTACGGTCGCTGGCGACCATTGTTGATAGGCTGTGGATGGGCCGAGGCGGGACTGTTCAGCGATTGAGGACGTACCACAGCCCTGACCGCGCAGACGCGGCCGCTGGGCTCGGTGGGGATGGCTGGTAGCAAGCTGCCGGGGATTCAGGTCTGGGCGATCCAGGGGAAGGTTGCGGCCAGAACAGCTCCGCCATGTAGGACCACGTTGACGGTGGAGCCAGTTGGCAGGGCCATCCACTCCAGGCGCTGGGCCCATGTGGCCCGACGCCGCTGGCGGTCTTCTGGACCAGTGGCCAGGTAGGGGTGCTGGGGCTCGACCACGGGCTTGTGCACGTTGATTCGCACGGCGATGGGCTCTGCGGTTCGGCGGAAGGCCTTGCGGGCCTCGGCCGGAAGGAAGGGTGCGGCGTGCACCTGCGCACAGCCGGGTTGAGCCGTCCCGGCGTCGAAGTCGACGGGCAGCGGCTCCGCGACCGGTGCGCGGCGCGGAAGACCCGATGGCGGTGGGCGTGACATGGCGTCGGTAGAACGCCCGAGGCGACGGGCTCGGCGCACCTGCGGCAACAGAGCGCGGACCTGTTCTCCGATGGCTTTGGGGATGGCGAAGCCGGTCTGCTTGATGGCATCGACGTTGGCGCTGCTCAGACACTCGCTTCGAAACTGGCAACTCCGGCAGGTCCCCGCTGGCGTACGGAAGACGATTCGACTGCGTTTACGGCCGGTATTCTGAATGACGGTGGTCACCGCCAGCGTCGCGCCGGCCGGGCAGCGCAGCGTGCTCTTCTCGTCGTCGAAGGACCACCCCTCGCGCTGCCGCAGCATGCGCGACCAGTCCAGGGGCCGCAGCACCTCGGCGAGGGCCTTGTGCAGGTCTTCGGCCGCCGACTCCTCGACGGGCTCGGGCTCGAGCTTGTCCTCTACTACCGGGTCCTCTACCGGGTCCTCTACCGGCACGAAGCCAGCGGGCACGGGGCGCTCGTCGACGAGCAACTCGCGCGGGCGGACTGGTCCCTTCGGCACGGGCGGTGGGTTGAGGTGGAAGCCGTGGACCAACTCCATATTCCACACCATCAGGCCCACAAGACTGGCCAACTCCTGCCCTGCGAGGTTGTAGCTGAGGATCCGGTCCAGCTCGAGTTCGCGGTCCTCCTGGGCGAAACGATTCTCCTGGCCGCCACGCCCGAAGTAGGCCGCGACGACATCGGGGGCCGGCCAGCCGTCCGCCGGCATCTGCACGGCAGCGAACAGCTCGTACTGCCAACCGTCGATGACCCGGCCATGCTCTGCCTTGCCCTGTCGTTCGTAGCGGCTAACCACCACGCGGATGTCGATGGGCTCGTAGGGGGTGCCATCGTCGCGCCGCGAGTCCCGGCCCGGTCGCACTCGAACCACGCCCAGATCCATCGCCGAGCGTGGTGGGCCAGACCGCGAGTCGGGCACGCGGTACCAGGTGCCCTCGGCGAGGTGCCGCCGCACCCCTGGCTGGTCGAGAAGCTTGGGCCGATTGAGGCGAGACAGTGCTGGCAAGCCGGCTTCCAGGCACATCGACAGATAGGGCACGTTGCCAAACTCACCGTCCATTCGCAGCAGCGCGCGCTGCAGCGGGTGGCCTAGTTCCTCGCAGACCCGGACGGTGACTGCGATGGCAGAGGCCAGCGCGGCCCGTCCCTCACCGTTCCCCGAGCTCAGGGGTGCATCCAGCCACAGCCCCGATCCCGCGTGCTGGAGCGTCGCGCGGCTCACCTGCACCTCGCCACGCTTGGCCCCCGGGTAGCCCGGCTTCGCGAAGCCCTTCGCCCGCCGTCGTGCCGGCGGCAACCCTTCCCCTTCAGGGAGAGCGCGCCGCCGCAGAACCGTCTTCGTCGGGTCGTAGTCGAACACCTGCCAGCCCCGACCGACGGCGTCGATGATCCAGGTCGATGGGTGCTGGAGAATCGCCTTCGCGCCGGATGCCGCCCACAGCAGCCAAGGACCCAACTCGCGTACCACCTCCATCTCGACGGCCGCGAGCAGCCGCGACATCGACGACTGCTGTGGCAGTCGATCTCGCCCTCCCAGAGCCGCCAGCTTCTCGCCATGCGGTCTGACCCGCTCAGAGAAGCATTTGAGCCCCGACCTGCTGTGGCTGCCAAAGTACGACAACAGCAGTAGGAACCCATCGATTCCTGCGTAGCCGCCTTCTCGCTGAACCTGCAGTCGCTGCGCGATCTTGTCCCAGTGACCGGACTCCACGAGCTGCGCGATCAGCAGCACAGGCTCGTTGAGCCAGGCAGGTAGAGCCGGCCGCAGCAGCGGCTCGGCAGTGACAATCGACACGTCTTCAGTCATGATGATCTCGCCTTCAAGAAGGTGACCTCGGGCCGCGTGCTTCGCACACGTTTGTGGGCCTGGGGACCGCTTGCTGGCGGGCTCATTCCCGCCAGCAAGCGGCTTCATCTACTTAGGACGTGCTGGGGGGTTTGTCTAGTTGTTATTATTCGGCGTTAAACCTATGTTTTTTGATTGTGGGCTATCCATCTTGGTGCGGACGACACAAGACATCGTGCCGTTCCCTCAGCAACTCGCCTCGACTCTTCGGGCCGGACCGACCGGGTTGCGGTCGATTCTTGCGAGGTAAGGCCGTACCCAGGCCGAATCGACCGGGAGGC
>JAADHA010000493.1:0-2866 GCA_013152105.1 Oligoflexia bacterium
GTACACCGTGCTGGCGTCTTGCTCGATGGTGATCCACAGGTGTTTTGCATCCGCCTTCAGAGCGTTGTCTAGCAGGTTCACAAGGACCTGGTTGATCGGGCCAGCCTTTGCTGCGACCCGGCCTTCTACCTGGAAGTCGCGGTGGACCGTGACATCCTTCAAGCGGTGCTCGAGCAGACGCAAGCTGGTGTCCAGCCCCTCGCAGAGGCTGCAGCTTGCGGGCCCGCCGTCCTCGGCAGGGCGAATGTGCGAATCCAGGGTCGTGGTCAGGTCGTGGATCCGCTGCGTGGCGTCCCCGATGACATCCAACAGGCTGATCCTTGTCTCTTCATCCAGATCAGGCAGGTCGAGGGTCTGGCGCGCCGACATGATGGCGTTCACCGGGTTGCGCACTTCGTGGAGGATCCCCGCCGCCAGGGTGCCGACCGCCGCCAGGCGCTCGCGCTGGGCCAGCTCGGCGCTGAGCGCGCGCAGGCGGAGCTGGGCGCTGACCCGGGCCAGCAGGATCCGCGGGTGGAAGGGCTTGGCGATGAAGTCGTCAGCCCCCGCGGCGTATGCTTCCAGCGTGGCGCTTGAGCTGGCTCGAGCCGTCAAGAGGATCACGGGGATGTGGCGCAGGGTGGCGTCGTGCTTGATGTCCTTGCACAGCGCGGACCCCGAGCGGACCGGCATCATGACATCGGTCAACACCAGGTCGGGGCGCTGTGCCTTGATCAGCTCCCATGCCTGGGCACCGTTGGCTGCCTCCAGGACCTGGTAGTGATCGGACAGCAGGCCAGCGATGAACTGCCGCAGATCGTCCTGGTCATCGGCCACGACGATGCGGGCTCGGCGCCCGCGTTCGAGCACGACCGGGGGAGGAGCGGGCAGATCGGATCCCGCCGGGTGCAGGCCCTGGGCGCTCAGAGCTGGCGCTGACGCGCTGTCGGACCCTGCATCCAGTCGCCGGTCAGAAGACCGTCGTCGAGGATGCTCTGACTGATCGGCGCTGTCCGCGCTGCCGAGCCTGTCCCCGCGTCGGTCGATGATCTCAGGGCGGATGTGCCCCTTGCCCAGCGGCAGGGTGAAGGAGAAGGTGCTGCCCTGACCCAGCGTGCTGTGCAAGGAGATCTCCCCGCCGTGTAGTTCGACGAGCTGGCGAGCCAGGGACAGGCCGATGCCGACTCCTCCGATGCTTCGACCTTGGCTTTCGTGGGCCTGAAAGAAGCGGTCGAAGACCTGTGCCACTTGTTCGGGCGGAATCCCTGGGCCGTCGTCCTGGACATCGACCCGCAGCGCGCCGTCGATGTGTACGATTCGAACCGCGATCCAGCCACCCGCGGGGGTGTACTTCATCGCGTTGCCGACCAGGTTCGACAGGACCATCTCGATGCGGTGTTCGTCACCCAGGACCGGGGGCAGGGCGGTTGGGACTTCGACCTGCAGACGTAGCTTGCGGCTCTCGGCTCCGGGTCGGGTCCGCTCAACGTGGTTGTCGACCAGCGCACCGAGGTCGAAGGTGGTCAGCTTCAGGCGCAGGCGGCCTGCGTCCAACTTGGACAGGTCCAACAGGTCGTCGATGAGCTGCAACAAGCGTTGGGCGTTCTGCTCGACGGCGGAGAGCTTGCGCGCAACCGGCCCCCGTGGCGTGCTCGCCAGCATGTCCTGGACTGGTCCAAGAATAAGGGTCAGCGGGCTACGCAGCTCGTGGGAGATGTTGGCGAAGAAGACGCTCTTCATCTCTTCTTGGACCTGGATCTGCGTCAGCGCCTGTTGCAGATGGCCCGAGGTTCTCTCCAACTGGTCCCGGCTCAGGAAGTCGGCGCGCGCCAGGCCGTACTTGAAGCTGGCCATGACGATGCTGGCCCCTGCCCCCGTCAGGATGAAGAAGAGCCCGGCGATCAGGTCGCCAGGAGAGGACTGGGGGGTCCACAAAAGAAAGGCCGGTGCTGGACTGAGCGAGATGGCGGCTACGGTGGCGACGGCCCAGGCGGGGCGCCAGAATGGAAGCAGGCCCGCACCATAGATGATCAGGCTGAAGCCCAGGACATAGGCCAGGAAGTTTGTGCCAGCCAGTGGCAGCATGACGCCGATTCCGACCCCACAGGCGACCAACCACAGGGCGAATGCCTCCCACGTGTGGCGCTGTTTTCCCGACCACTTGACTGCCACCGCCAACACGGTTCCCAGGACCGCGACGCTCAGGCGGATCCCAAGGAAGTACAGCCAGTGTTGAGGCACCAGCAAGCGGTCGAGTGCGGCCCAACCGACATAGGCCAGGTCAAAGATCAGGGTCGACCAGAGGAAGACCTGAACATTGCGCTGGCGCAGTTCTTCGTGGAAGCGCGTCCGTGCGTCGGGCCGCTGGTCGTCCTGGGGTGGACTCGATTCGTCAGCGGACGAAGGGTGTTGCTGTGCTTGCGTCACCGGGCGGCGGGCTCCTCGGGTCGTCGGGTAGGCAACCTACACCCTGTCGGTGCGACCGCACCACATCTCAGGCATCATTCGCCGCGAAGAAGGGAGCTGCTGTGGCGGATTGGCGCGTGCTCGACAGTGGAAGAGAGCTGACTATCGCGCGTCGTGACACGCACTTCGCCGCCCAGGTGCCCAGCGCCTTGGGGGCGACTCTGCTGCCACGGCCGGCTGATTCCAGCCACACCTGCCTGCACTGGGAGCCGGCGCGGGGCGCGCTGGTCGGGGAGCCGGTCCAGGGTGTTCGGGCGGGGCTTGACCTGGCTGGGCTGCGGTGGCTCCTGCTGCGAGGGGACCAGGTCATCGCCACCCAGCGGTCGACTTGGGGTGGCCGAGGACATCCAGGCGTCTCCGTTCTTCGAAATTGGGCCCCCCCCCCTCTGGTACGATTCCCCAGCACGGCATCGAAGCTCCT
>JAADHA010000493.1:2920-8607 GCA_013152105.1 Oligoflexia bacterium
GCATCATCCCTCTCCCTCCCGCGCTGCCTCTTCGTCTCAAGGAGCCATGTCCACTTCCGTGACCAGTCCGAATTCGCGCCAAGACGGTTTGCGCCCCTCGCACGCTTCTTCTGTGTACCGTATCTGGCACGAGACAAATTTGGACGTTCCAGGTGCCCCTCCAGCGACCTGTACTGTCACCACCTATGTGCAAGCCCAGCGCCCAAGTGCCACCCTCCGTCTCGGAGCTGCCTGTGACGACCCCTGACGCTCCGACCGCGGGAACCGCCCCCGAACACCTCTCCACCGTGACTGCAAGGTTGGACCACGAGATCTTCGACCTCGTAGCCTTGCTCAAGGCCGGCGAAGCGCTGCACGACGAGCTCGATGTCAAGCGCCTTATGCGCCTCCTCATCGCGATGATTCACGAACGCCTTCGCGTGGACGAGATCGCCGTAATGCTGCACGACTCGGACACCGGCTTCGTCGTCGTAGAGGTGGTCGATGGCTTGCCCGAAGAACTGTTGGGTAGCGCCTTTCCCGCCAAGGATGGGATCCTGTGGCGGATGATCCTCTCGGGCGAGCGGATCTCCGTCGTGGACATCAATGGAGAGCCCCGCTTCCCGAACATCTTCCGAGAACACGGATTGCGGGCACTGCAGGGCCAGACCTGGCTTCCCTTGGTGATGCCAGATCAGGTGGTGGGACTCGTCTCTGTGGGAGCCCCGCGACCCGGCGAGACGATTACCGCTTCCCGGTGGAAGTTCATCGAGCAGCTCGCCGGCCAAGCCGCAGTGGCCATCAACACGGCCAGACTCTATCAGAGCATCGCGATCGCTCGTAAGAAGCTGGACCGCTCTTTGCACCAGTTGTCGATGCTCTTCGACGTGACCCGGGCGCTGTCGGCTGTCACCGATCTGACCCGCATGCTCAAGATGATCCTGGAGCGGGCGATCGACGCAGTCGATGCCGAGAAGGGCTCGCTGATGCTGGTCGATGAGCTGACCGACGACCTTGTTGTGCTGGTGGTGTATGGCCTCCCAGACAAGGAAGTCGAACGGAAGATCAACGAGGGCGAGATCGAGTGCAAGCGCCTGGCCCGAGGCGAAGGCGTCGCCGGCACCGTGCTTATGAGTGGCAAAGCCATCCGGGTCGACAACACCGATGATGATGGCAAATTCGCCGATCGCTCGCAGAGCCGCCATGTACACTCCATCCTCTGCGTGCCCCTCAAGGTCGACGACGAAGTCATCGGCGTCATCAACATTACGAACAAGGTGAAGGGCGGAGTCTTCCAGGACGAAGACGAAGAGATCCTCGGCGCGCTCTCCGACCAGGCAGCCGTGGCCATCACCCGGGCCAAGTTGTTCGAGGCGGCCATCACGGACGGCTTGACGGGGCTCTACATCCGCCGCTTCGTGATGCACAAGCTCCACGAAGAAGTGAAGCGTGCGCAGCGGTATGGGAATCAGCTCTCAATCGTCATGTGCGACATCGACTTCTTCAAGCGAGTGAATGACAATTGGGGCCATCCCGCGGGTGACGCGGTGCTGATGGACGTCGCCGCCATCCTCAAGAGCAGCGTTCGTACCGATGTCGACTACGCCGGCCGCTACGGTGGAGAAGAGTTCCTGATCATCATGCCGCAGACAGGGGGATCGGGGGGAGTCCTCGCCTCAGACCGCCTGCGCGCCAGCATCGAAGCCTTGACGGTGGACATCGGTGACGACAAGTGCCTGACGGTCACGATGAGCTTCGGGGTCGCTGAGCTCTCTCTGGACACCGGAGACACCGTGGAAGCCTTGATCAAGCGGGCGGATGTCGCGCTGTACCAGTCCAAGGAAAACGGACGCAACCGCGTGACCCTGCACGATGGCCTGACGGGCGATGCGTCGGTGGCTGACGTCCCGGTGGCTGACGTCCCGGTGGCTGACGTTCCAGCTTCGGAAGAACACGGCTCTGCCGATTTTGTATAGTGATGTCTGGCGTACGCGCGTCGCTTGTTCAGCCAGCCGGGACTGAAAAACTATCTTGGATCCCCTCGGCGTCGATCCCCAGGCGCTGAATGGTCATGCTCCCGTCGCTGGCCAGGTCGATGGCTGTCGCGCCATAGCTGCGAATGGCATTGAGCCGCAGCTTTGGTTCGTCCGGCCGAGCGGCGGCCAGGTCCTTCAGGCCCTCGTCCAGGTTGGTCGTGAGGCCGCCTCCACCACCATCGACGACGTAGTGGATGTCGTCTACCAACCAGTGTTCATAGCCGTGTACGTGTCCGGCCAGGACCAGGCGGACCCCGTATTTCAGGAAGAGGGCGTGCCACTGATCCCGCTGGGTCGCGTCCTGCAGCCACTCGCTCGAGCCCGTGTACATGGGCCGGTGCATCCCGACGATGATCGCCGAGAGGCTGTCATCCGCGGCGGCCTCGGCGAGCGCGGACTCCAACCAAGTGATCTGGTTGACATCGCTGGTCTCGGTGTCGATCAGGATCAGGCGGACCGGGCCGGCCCGGGTGGTGTTGAAGTGCGCCCCTGCCCCGTCCCCTTGGGGCATGAGCAGGCGGTCGAACATCACGCTGATCTCGTCCTGGTCCTCGAACTCGTGATTCCCCACCGCGACGGCCAGGGGTGCGACGGTGGTGAGCCTGGCCATCGCCCGGAACCACCCGACCCAGGTGTCGGTGGGCGAGGTCTGGTAGACCAGATCGCCGCCGTGAACGACCAATTCGGGGAGCGTGCCGGCCAGCTTGGCCGCGACCAGGGTGGAGGTGGGCGCCATCGTGTCCGCGATCCAGCCCAGGCGCAGGCCGGTGCCGGCGAGCGGTACGCGGAAGCTTCCCGTGCTCAGGTGACCGCCGCCCTGGTCGATCACCCAGGAGTAGAGCTGACCCGGCTGCAGGTCCTTGATCCAGACCTCTTGCAACACATGCAAGCCGGGCAGATCAGGCTCGACCCAATCGACGCCATAGTCCCAGACATAGCTCAGCTTGTCTTCGCGAAGCGAGGGCGTGACGGTGCGGCTTCCGTCGGGACCGGTCAGGGTCACGGGCAGGGCCCGATCCTCCAAGGTCTCGAAGCGCAGGCGTGCCCCAGCGTCGAGCAATTGGACATAGGGTAGCTTGCTGAAATCGAGCTTTGGTAGAGATGAATCGCCGCTGTCCATCGCGCCAGCGCCCGCGGAATCGCCGGGCTTTCGACCCGTGCAGGCCGCGGCGCTGATCGCCGCGGTCAGCACCAGGAAGCGTCGTCGGGTGAGCAGGGTCTCGGGAGGGGGCATCAAGGCGTCCTAACCAGGTGCCAGGTGGGGCCCAGGTCGACCCACCTGCTTCTCCTGTCTCCAGACGCTGCCCAAGCCCGAGGTGTCTCATCAAAGCGCCGTTTCGTAGATGCGATAGCGCCGATACACGTTCATGCCGGCGCCCTCGACAATGGCGCGCATGGGGCCGTTGCGCTGGTCGATCAGGCTGGCCTCCAGGCGCCGATAGCCCGCCGTGCGCACCCCCTCGATGGCGGCCTTGATCATCGCGGCGTGCAGGCCGGTCTGGCGGTACTCGGGCAGCACGCCCAGCAGCTTGAAGCTGGCGGTGCGCACGGTGCGGAGGGCGGCCAGTGCGCGCAGGGCGCCCAGCGGAAAGAGGCGACCCCGCGCGTGGATCAGGGCCTGGTTGACCTCGGGAAAGCACAGGGCGAAGCCGGCGGCCTGGCCATGAACCGTCGCGAGCTGCAGCATATGACGGCGGGTGAGCAGCAGCAGCCCGCCGCCCAGGCCGACGAACTGCTCGCGGGGCATGGGGGTGTTGTCGGGCACGTCCCGGAAGGCGTCGACGAACACCGTGTGGGCCAGGTCCAGATCCTTGCGCCAGCGGGACCAACGCAGGGGCTGCAGGCTCAGGCCGGGGATGTCGACCGCGGCCGCCTTGCGCTCGAGCTTTGGTGGGATGGGGCGCGGCCCGGACTCGTCGTAGAGCTGGATGTCGTAGGCCAGCACATCGTGGTGCTTGCGCAGGCCCAGGCGCTCGATCAGTTGGCGCGCGTAGCGGGGGTGGTGTCCCGCCAGGAAGGGCGGCGGGCGGTCGTAGCCTTGCACCGTGATGCCCATGGACTCGATGCGGGAGAGGTCGCGCGGACCTCGCAGCAGCGTGGATCCCCAGCCCTTGGCGACCTCTCTGACCCGGTCAAGCAGGGCCTGGGCGGTCGCCAGCTCGTCCTCGCAGCAGAAGAAGCCGAAGAAGGCGACGGCTTGTTGGTGGACCTGTTCGTGGCGTGGGTCGCGCAGGGCCGAGATCGTGCCGACGACCTGGCCATCCCGACGCGCCAGGAAGAGGCGCAGATCCGCCTCGCTCAAGAAGGGATTGCGGCGCGAGAGGCGGCGCCTGAGCCAGGCGCGAATCGGGGGCACGAAGGCTGGGTCGCCCTGGTGAATCCGCTGGGGCAGGGCCAGGAACTCGCTGAGCTGGCGAGGGCTGCGGACCTCTTCGATGTGCAGCCCGGAGGCGGAGCCGGGCGGCGCAGGGCGTGACTGGGCGAGCGCGGTCATGGGTTGCCACCGACCGCTTGGAAGGTGTCGGCCGGGCCGTCGAAGCGCGGTAGGTCGCGCTCGGATCGAAAGCTGCAGACCCTGGGGCCCGACAGGTCGCCCGACAGGTCGATCATCTGGAACTTCAGCTCGGTGCGCACCGGACTGAGGTCGGCCCTGGCGCTGTGGCCGACGGTCCAGGTGTGCGTGCCTTGGGGCCCGAGCCGGGAGGAGGAGGCAGGCGCTGCCAGGGCCGCGCCGCACAGTATGGCGATGGGGAATGCGGTCGTGGGGTAGGTCATGTCGACCTCCAGTCTGGAAGGCAGGCCCATGCAATGCACAGGCCGGACCGGTCCAGAGGGTTCGATCTGGAGCCGAATATTTCCACAGGCGTAGACGATGGGCGACCGAGTACAGGGCGATCTCCTCGATGAGGCCGGCGACCTTTTTGGTCTTGGCAGGACGGCTCGTGCGCTGCAAGGTGAGCCCTCCACGCCAACGGGTGTAGGCTTGGCGGTCAAGGTGATGCCATGAACGAAGACTCGGACTCTCAGGACATCCTCACTATTCAGGCGCCCATCCAGGCCGTCACGGTCTTCCATCGCGGCGCCCTGGTGCAGCGACGGGCCGAGCTGCGCGCGCCCACAAGCCGCCTGCTGGTCCAGGGGCTGCCGCTGTGCCTGGATGACGCGACCCTGGTCGCTCGCATCGAGGGCAAGGGGGCGCCAGCGGTCACCGACCTGCGCGCGGCGCTTCAGGTCACGGACGTGGACCGGCAGGCGCCTCCAGAACAGGCGGCGGTGGATGCGGCCGCGTCGGCGGTGCGCCGTGCACGGGACCAGGTAGAGCGGCTGGAAGCCCGGCTGCAGGACCTCGACACCCTCTCCTCGCCCGATCGGCCGGTCGCCAAGCGCGGCCAGCCGGCGCCCGCGGTGCCGACCGGTGCGCGTCTAGCGCTGTTAGCATTTCGCGCGAAAGTGCTCGACAAGACCAGCGAATCGCTCGCCATGGCCAGCGATGATCTGCGTAGGGCCGAAGAAGAGCACCGGGCTCTCCAGGACGCCCTGCGTCGAGCCAGCACGGCGCGTGAGCCCCGCGCCCAGGAACTGCGCAAGGCCGCGCACCTGACCCTGGTCGGGCTGGGCGAGGGGGCTGGGCCGTGGACCCTCCACCTCGAGTACCTGGTGCCTGGCGCTCGC
>JAADHA010000437.1 GCA_013152105.1 Oligoflexia bacterium
TAACCGGCACGGGCAGCGTGTAATCGACCGCAGCGATCCAGAGTTGAAAAAGCGCAGCGCCCGATTCCCAGGAATGGGGAATTCCAAAGCCCTCAGCCACCGCCCATGGGCCCCAGAAAGTCGCACCATGTGCGTCTTCTTGCCGTGTAGCCTCATCTGCTCGGAACATGGCACGACACATGCATGATGCCCGCCCTAATGCCTCCACCACCAGGAGCAAGGAACGTGAACTCGAAGCTCTCAATCGGATGCCTGCTGCTCGGGCTCGCAAGCACCGGCTGCAATGTCGGCGGACGCGGCGGTGGTCCCACGGGTGGGCCCCGACCCGAACCCAGCACGACAGTGCCCCAGGCATCGACGGACCCCGTGGTCCGCGGTGCCGTCCTTTACCACGACAACGGCTGCGTGCTCTGCCATGCGGAAGCTGGCAAGGGTGGCAAGAAGAACACCAACTCCGAGACTGGTGGCGAGATCAACGGTCTCACCCTGGTCAAGGAAGGCTACTCGGAAGCCGAGCTGATCGACAAGATTGCATCTGGCGTGGACAAGGTCGGCAAGGACGACCCTGAGGGCGTCACCCCGCCCTACCATATGCCGCACTTTGGCGACTGGCTGACGCACCAGGAACTGTCCGACATCGCCGCCTACCTGTTCAGTCTCTACCCAGCCGACCGCGCCGCCGCCTTCGACAACTGGGACGAGGAGTAGTGATGTCGCAAACACCAATCCTGCGCGCGCGCACCTGGCCGGTCGTCGGCGCCATGCTCATCATCGGCGTCGGCGTCGGCTACGGCGCCTTCGCCGCCGGTTTCATCAAAAACACCCGGCCGGTGAGTCAGCCCTACCCCTTCAACCATGTCGCCCACGCGGCGGCGGGCTGCAGCACCTGCCACCACGGCGTCAAGAAACAGGCGCACGCCGGGCTTCCGACGCTCAACGCCTGCCACGACTGCCACGCCACGGCACCGGGCACGCCAGACACACAGGCCAAGGAAATGTGGGACGCCGCAGCAGGCGACGATCTGGTCTCCTTCAACCGCCTGACGGAAGTCCCGCAACACGTGTTCTTCTCTCACCGGCGCCACGTCACACTGGGAGCCCAGAAGTGCACCACCTGCCACGGTGAGATCGCCAGCACTGAGACTCCGCCACGCCTTCCCGAGCGCACCGTCGTCATGCACGACTGTATCGCGTGCCACGAAGACAACGGCGTCGCCGTCGACTGCACCGCCTGTCACAAGTAGGAAGCCCCATGCCTCTGAATAGAAGAGAATTGCTGAGCGCTCTGCTCGCCGCGGGCGGCGGGGTCACCCTGGGTGCCGTAGGGCTGCCAAGAGTGATCGAGACCACCCGCCCGGCGCGTGGCGGCAAGTGGGGTCTGCCAAAGGAAGCGCTGACCCTCTCGGTCTGCGGTGGTTGCCCCGCCGCTTGCTCCATGCGCGTGCGAACCGTTGGGGGCAACGCTGTCGGCGTCAGCGGAAACCCGCTCTGTCCGATCGGCCGAGGCGGCCTCTGCGCCCGTGGTGCCGCACAAGTTGAAGCGGTCTACGATCCCGACCGGCTGGTCGGCCCGGTCCATCGCGCCCACAAGGGCGAAGATGCGGACTGGCAAGCCTTCACCTGGGACGATGCCACCGCCGCGGTGGTCACCAAGCTTCAAGAGCTGCAGCGTGCCGGCCGCCAGCACCGCGTGGCCATCGTCCTGCCTGCGGGCAGCGGCCTGGCCCATGACGTGGCCCGCGTGTTTCTGCGCCAGCTCGGTTCACCGCACTTCTACACCGTCAACTCACTGCGCGACCCCGCGGCGACAGCGTCCGCTGACCTCAGCATGGGACTGGGCGCAGCCTGGTGCTACGACCTCGGTCAGGCCGACCACGTCATGGCCTTTGGCTCACCGATACTGGAAGGTTGGCTGAGCCCGGCGTGGGTCTCTCGCGTCTTCGGCAAGGGCCGTGAGCGTGGGCGGTCCCGCCTGGACCTGGTGGTGGTCAGCAGTCGCCTGTCCGAGACCGCGGCGCATGCAGATCGGTGGGTTCCAGTCAAGGCGGGCACCGAGCCCGTCCTGGCCCTCGGCCTGGCCCACCTGCTCCAGCGCGAGCACAGAATTGACCAGGACTTCGTCTCCAAGTGGGTCGCTGGCTTTGACGACTGGCAGGACGGCGCGGCCCACCACCGTGGGCTCAACGAGCTGCTGCGCTACGCCTACACCCCGCAGATGGTCTCCGACGCGACCGGCGTGTCGGTACCCACCTTGCACAGCCTTGTCCGGGGCTTCGCCGCGGCCAAGCGACCACTCGCAATCGGCGAAAAGCTCGGTGCCACCGCGGGCGTGTTCGGTCTGGGTGCGATCAACGCGCTCAACGTGCTCACCGGACGGGTCATGCAGACCGGCGGGATCCTCCCCAGCCGTGCGGCCCCCACTGGGCCGATCGTCGACGCCGCAAACGCACCGGCGCTCCCCAGCGGAAGCCTGGTCGGCCCCGAACACGCGCCGGTGCGGGGCGTGGCCCTGTGGCCAGCGCTGGCCGCGCTGACCGACGGAAAGGGCGAACCCCCCTTCGACATGCTCTTCATCTTCGATGGGTCGGTCCTGGACGCCGCATCGCCTGCGGCGATCGCCGCCATCCGGCGGATCCCGACGGTCGTGTCCTTCGCTACTGGACTCGACGCCAGTACCAGCGTGGCAGACATCGTCCTGCCCGCGCCCACCAACCTCGAGCAAGCCAACGATGTCGAGCCTCCTCCCTTCGACGGTCGCAGCTACCTCGCGGTGTCCGCCGCCGCGATGGAACCTCTGCTGGACACCCGGCCCATCGTCGACACGCTGCTGAAGCTCTCGGCAAAGGTCGACGGCAAGGACGGTGGTGGTCTGCCCGCCGGCATTTCCGCGGCCAAGCTGACCCGCAGACGGCTCGACGGACTGTTCGCTGCCCGCCGTGGACTGCCCTACTCCAGCGAGTTTGAGGAAGACTGGACACGCCAGATGGAAGAGGCCGGTCTGTGGGAGTCGACGCTTCACAAGTCCAAGGACTTCGCAAGGGCAGTCTATCAGGGTGGTGGCTGGGTCGACCCCGTGGTGCACTACGGAAACCCAGGCGCGGCCCTTCTGCACAGTGACCGTCGCTACCACCTGCACGGTGCTGGCGCTCGCAGGCGCGCAGCCGAGCTGGCCATGGCCTACCCCGTCGATGACACCGATGACGCCTGGCTGCCGCACCCCGAAGGTACGCACGAAGCCGGTGGAACCACCACCGAATTCGACCTGATTCCGTACCGCCCACGCGCCATGTTCGGCAGCGGCACCCCCAACCTGCCGTCCCTGTTCGAACAGGCCGGACCGGTTCGCAACGGTGCCTACTCGCCCTGGATTGAACTGAATCCCGCCGACGCCGAAAACCTCGGTTTCCAGCAGGGTGACAACGCACGGGTGGTGTCAGACCACGGTGCGGTCAATGTCAGTGTTCACCGTCACCCGGGCATTCAGCCCGGAACCGTGGCCATGCCATTGATGCCAGTGGGCGACGACGCCGGTCGCTGGGCACAAAAGTGGACCGGTGGCGCGAGCGATCTGCTCGGACCTGCCGCGGCCGTGTTGGTCGGCTCCCGCTTGGTAGCGGGTACCCGTGTACGCATTGAAGCAATCTCTGGAGAGCCGTCATGAGCCGCTGGGGTATGGCCATCGACCTGGACAAGTGCACCGCCTGCGGTGCATGTGTCTCGGCCTGCAAGCAGGAAAACAACGTCCCACCAAGCGACGCGGCCGTGACGGCCATGGGCCGCACTCTCACCTGGATCCAGGTGGTTACGGACGTCGAGGGCACCTGGCCCGAAGTGCGACAGAAGCAGTACCCACTGCTGTGCCTGCACTGCGACAACCCGCCCTGCATCAAGGTCTGTCCGGTCAGCGCGACCTACATCGATGATGAAGGCATCGTCGGGCAGATCTACAATCGCTGCATCGGCTGTCGCTACTGCACCAACGCCTGCCCCTACTCCGTCAAGCTGTTCAACTGGTTCGACCCGAAGTGGCCCGACGGCATGGATCGCCGGCTCAACCCCGATGTGTCAGTGCGGCCGCGCGGCGTCGTCGAGAAGTGTACCTTCTGTCACCATCGCTTGCAGCACGCTCGGGAAGAAACTCGGGCGCAGGGTCGCAGCATTCAGGATGTCAGCTACACCCCCGCATGTGTCGAGGCATGCCCCGCCAAGGCCATGACCTTCGGTGATCTCGAGGACCCCAAGAGTGATGTGACCATCGCCCACGAGAGTCCACGCGCATTCAAGCTACTCGACGACCTGGGAACTGAACCCAAGGTCGTCTATCTGCACGCGGAAGAGGGAGGCGAGTGATGGCTGCCCAAGCATCCAAACGCAACCACGTAGATGTCCTGCTGGACCCTGTGATCCACACCAGCCCCGGCTTCCGACTGCTGATGGCCGTCTTGGGACTGATCATGGGCATGGCCACCGCGGCCTTTGCCTGGCAGTGTGCCAAGGGCCTGGGTGTCACGGGCATGTATCGCCCGGTCTACTGGGGCATCTACATCACCAACTTCGTGTTCTTCATCGGCGTGTCGCACGCCGGCACGTTGATCAGCGCGATCCTACGCATCGTGCGGGCCGAGTGGCGCCGCAGCATCACCCGCATGGCCGAGGTCATCACCGTCATGGTGATCGCCTTCGGTGCGGGTAGCGTTGTCATCGATATGGGGCGTCCCGACCGGATTCTCAACGTCCTCTACCACCCACATATGCGTTCTCCGCTGTTGTGGGATGTCTGCTCAATCAGCGTGTACTTCACCGGATCGATCACCTACCTCATGCTGCCGCTGCTGCCCGATCTGGTCCGGCTACGTGAGCGGGTGTCCGGCTGGCGGCAGTGGCTGTATTGGCGCATGTCCTTCTTCTACGACGACACGCCCGACCAGCGCCGTCTGCTGGAACGTGTGATCGGCGTGATGGCGATCATCATCCTTCCCATCGCCATCAGCGTACACACCGTGGTGTCCTGGGTCTTCGCGATGACCGTGCAGCCCATGTGGCACTCCACGATCTTTGGACCCTTCTTCGTGGTCGGCGCCATCTTCAGCGGCATCGGCGCGCTGCTCACCTTCATGATCGTCCTGCGCAAGGTCTACCACCTCGAAGACTACCTTCGCCCCGTACACTTCGACAACCTCGGCAAGCTGCTGATGGTGATGTCGATGCTGTGGCTGTACTTCACCTTCGCTGAGTACCTGACGACCTGGTACGGCGACGAGCCCATCGAGATGGCTGTGTTCTGGGACAAGGTCACCGGGCGCTATGCCTGGCTGGTCTGGACCATGTTCACCACGTGCTTCATCATTCCTTTCGGCATCCTGTGCCGCAAACGCACCCGCACCATTCCCGGCGTCTTCATCGCCAGCATCTCGGTGAACATCGGCATGTGGCTGGAGCGCTTCACCATCGTCGTGCCCTCGCTCATCAACCCCCGCGTCCACCTCAACAACGCCGTGTACACACCGACCTGGGTCGAGTGGACGATCTTCGCTGGTTGTACGGCCGGGTTCATCTTCTGCTACCTGGGCTTCACCAAGCTCTTCCCCATCATCTCTATCTGGGAGATCGAGGAAGGCATGGAGATCGGTGCCGATGAGACCGCGGACCGAATCCGCGGTCTCATCGGCACCGATGA
>JAADHA010000344.1 GCA_013152105.1 Oligoflexia bacterium
AGAACGACGCCTACCTGTTCACGCCGGCCGTGGACATGGGCGGCATCGTGACCCTGATGTGGAGTGACCCGAGCGCCAACATGGATGTCTACGCCCTCAACTCCAACGGAGAGGGCATCGCGGCTGGCTGGCAGGTCGGCGATGTGGACGGCGGCCCCGAGTACTTCAACGCCGGCAGTGACTTCGATGTCACCTTCAAGGCAGGCCAGGACTATATGATCTCGGTCCAGGCATGGACGGGCTCGGCCGGCGACAAGCCGTACACCATCGAGATCGAGTGGCTCTCGCCCTGATGATCCGCCGGGCCGAGCTGGCACCATCCTGACGACAGGCAACCTGGCGTGCCCCGCACGTCCGGTTGCTGCTGCGTTCGGGCTGCCATAGTCCGATCCCTCGCAGTCTAGCCTGCAGTGCGCCTGCGCCGGACCTTGCGGTGACGCGCATCAACTCTGGAGACCGCCATGCGGACCCAATCGATCGCCACCTGGGACGCCAACGAAGCGGTCGCGGACATCGCCTTCCGTACCAACGAAGTGATCGCGATCTACCCGATCACACCAGCCACGCCGATGGGCGAACACGCCGACGCCTGGTCGGCCCACGGCGACCGAAACCTGTGGGGCCAGGTGCCCCAGGTCATGGAGATGCAGTCCGAAGGCGGGGCCGCGGGGACCTTGCACGGCTCGCTCCAGGCCGGCGCCTTGACGACGACCTTTACGGCCTCCCAGGGCCTGTTGCTGATGATCCCGAACCTCTACAAGATCGCCGGCGAGCTGACCTCGGCCGTCATCCACGTCGCGTCCCGGTCCATCGCCACCCACGCCTTGTCGATCTTCGGCGACCACTCCGATGTCTACGCAGCCCGGGCGACGGGCTTCGCGATGCTGGCCTCGGGCTCGGTCCAGGAAGCGCACGACCTCGCGCTGGTCGCCCACTCCGCCACCCTGCGCTGTCGCGTACCCTTCCTGCACTTCTTCGACGGCTTTCGGACCAGCCATGAAGTCAGCAAGACCCGGCGCATCCTGGACGATGACGTGCGGGCCCTCATCGACGACGACGCCGTGCTGGCCCACCGCGAGCGCGCGCTCACCCCCGACGCCCCCAAGCTGCGGGGAACGGCGCAGAATCCCGATGTCTTCTTCCAGGCCCGGGAAGCCATCAATCCCTTCTACGACGCCTGTCCGGCGGCGGTCCAGCATGCGATGGACCAGCTCGCTGACCGAACTGGCCGCAGCTACAAGCTCTTTGACTACATCGGCCATCCGCAGGCAACGCGGGTCATCGTGATGATGGGCTCAGGGGCCGAGACCGCCCACGAGACCGTGGAGTGGATGCTCAGCCGCGGTGAGCGGGTGGGTCTGGTCAAGGTCCGCCTGTATCGGCCCTTCTCCATCCAGCACCTGCTCGAAGCGCTGCCAGCGAGCACCCAGGTCATCGCGGTCCTCGACCGGACAAAGGAACCTGGCGCCACCGGCGAACCGCTCTACCTCGACGTGGTCGCGGCCCTGCACGAAGCCAGGATGGCGGGCAGCCACCCCGCGGCGGACGCGCCCGTGGTTGGGGGTCGCTACGGCCTGTCCAGCAAGGAATTCACCCCCGCGATGGTGGTGGGGATCTTCGACGCCCTGTCCGCCACGCCCCTCAAGAACCACTTCACCGTCGGTATCGTCGACGACGTCAGCCACAGCTCCCTGCCCTGGGACGCGTCGCTGAGCATCGAACCCGAGGACGTCGTCCGCGCCGTTTTCTTCGGACTGGGCAGCGACGGCACAGTGGGCGCCAACAAGAACTCGATCAAGATCATCGGCGAACACACTGACGGCCATGTGCAGGGCTACTTCGTCTACGACTCCAAGAAGTCCGGGGCGCGCACGGTCTCCCATCTGCGCTTCGGACCGCGCCCGATCCGCTCGGCCTACCTGGTGAACCAGGCCAGCTTCGTCGGCTGTCACCAGTGGAGCTTCCTCGACCGCTACGACATGCTGGCCTCTGCGGCTCAGGGCGCGGTCTTCCTGCTCAACTCGCCCGTCCCAGTCGATCAGGTCTGGCAGCGCCTGCCCCGCCAGGTTCAGGAAGCGATCATCGAAAAGGGCCTGAAGGTCTACACCATTGACGCCTACCGAGTGGCTCGGGACGCGGGCATGCCCGGACGGATCAACACCGTCATGCAGACCTGTTTCTTCGCCATCTCTGGCGTCCTGCCCGCCGCCGACGCGATCCGCCACATCAAGACGGCCATTCGCAAGTCCTACGGGTCCAAGGGCGAAGAAGTGGTGCGGATGAACGAGAAGGTGGTCGATGAAGCCCTCGGACACCTCACCGAGCTGCCCATACCGGACCAGGCCACCGCCACCCGACGCCGCCCGCCGGCCGTCAGCAGCGCGGCCCCGGACTTCGTGCAGCGCGTCACCGGTGTGATGCTATCCGGCCAGGGCGACCTGCTGCCGGTGAGCGCCTTCACCCCGGATGGCACCTGGCCCACGGCGACCACGCGCTGGGAAAAACGCGGCATCGCCGAGCTCGTGCCCCTGTGGGATCCCGAGGTCTGCATCCAGTGCAATAAGTGCGCCCTGGTCTGCCCCCACGCCGCGATCCGAGCCAAGGTCTACTCGCCACAGGCTCTGGACACCGCACCCGCGGGCTTCCGGTCCAGCACCTGGAAATCGCCACCGCTCAAGGGCTCGGCCTACACGATCCAACTGGCACCGGAAGACTGCACGGGCTGCTCCCTGTGCGCCGTGGTCTGCCCAGCCAAGGACCGGTCCAACCCGCGCCACAAGGCGCTGGACATGGTCCCGGTACACGGCCGGATCGACGCCGAGCGCGACGCCTTCGACTTCTTCTTGAAGCTGCCCGAGGTCGACCGCCAGCGACTGGGGAACAGCGTCAGGGACACGCAGCTTCGCCAGCCCCTCTTCGAGTTCTCCGGCGCCTGCGCGGGCTGCGGCGAGACGCCCTATATCAAGCTGCTCACCCAGCTCTTTGGGGACCGCCTGCTGGTGGCCAACGCGACCGGTTGCTCGTCCATCTATGGCGGCAACCTGCCGACCACCCCCTACGCCAAGAACGCCGACGGGCGCGGCCCGGCCTGGTCGAACTCCCTGTTCGAGGACAACGCCGAGTTCGGCCTGGGCTTCCGGCTGGCCGTCGACCAGCTCGCCGATCGGGCGCGCGGCCTGGCCCGGGGCATGGCCGAACAGCTCGGTGAAGCGCTGGTGACGGCCGCGATCAAGGCCCCGGACCTGACCGAGGCCGACATCGTCGCGCAGCGCGAGCGCGTCGTGGCGCTCAGGGCTCGGATGGAGACCCTGCCCGACAGCCCCGATCTCCGTCACCTTCGCCACGTCGTCGACTACCTGGTACGCAAAAGCGTGTGGCTGGTGGGCGGCGACGGCTGGGCCTATGACATCGGCTATGGCGGCCTGGACCACGTGCTGGCCAGCGGTCGCGATGTCAACGTGCTCGTCCTCGACACCCAGGTCTACAGCAACACCGGTGGCCAGGCGTCCAAGGCCACGCCGATGGCGGCCGTCGCCAAGTTCGCGGCCGGCGGACGGGACACGCCCAAAAAGGATCTGGGCATGCTGGCCATGGCCTACGGTCATGTGTACGTGGCACAGGTCGCCTTTGGCGCCAAGGACACCCAGACCGTCAAGGCCATCGTCGAAGCCGAGTCCTTCCGCGGGCCGTCCCTGATCATCGCCTACAGCCCATGCATCGCCCACGGCTACAACATGGCGCGCAGCCTTGAACAACAAAAGAAGGCAACCAGTACCGGCTTCTGGCCACTCTATCGCCACGACCCCCGGCGAGTGGCACAGGGTCTGGCGCCCATGGTGCTCGACTCGCGACCCCCGACCACTCCCCTCAAGGACTTCGCATACAGCGAAGCGCGCTACCACATGCTGCTCAAGGCAAACCCCCAGCGCGCCAAGGAACTCATGACCCGCGCCCAGGCCCAGGTACGGCAACGCTTCGCTGCCTATGAAGCCCTGGCACGCCCCCCCAAGGACCCGACCACCTGACGGAGCTGAACCATGGACATCACGACCGACTACATGGGCAAGACGCTGGCCAACCCCCTGGTGATTGGCGCATCGCCCCTCTCCGACAGCGTCGACATGATCCGCAGGCTCGAAGACGCTGGCGCCTCGGCGGTGGTGATGCACTCGCTCTTCATGGAGCAGGTCGCCCGCGAAAACGTCGCCATGCACCAAGCCATGGACTTCGTGGCCGACAGCTTCGCCGAAGCGCTGAGCTTCTTCCCCGAACCCGATTCCTACGCCCTCGCACCCGACGAATACCTCCAGCAGCTCTCGCGCTTGAAGGATGCGGTCGACATTCCGGTCTTCGCGTCCCTCAACGGTACGTCGGGCGGTGACTGGATCCGCTACGCCAACCTGTTGGCCCAGGCCGGCGCCGACGGCCTCGAGCTGAACGTCTACTACCTGCCACTGGACGGCACAGAAGCCCCCGCCGCGGTCGAGCAGCGCTTCATCGACGTGCTCACCCAGGTCAAGCAACGGGTCCAACTCCCCGTCGCGATGAAGCTCACGTCCTTCTTCTCCTCTCCGGTCCACATCGCGAAACGCCTGGTCGAAGCAGGGGCGGACGCCTTGGTCCTCTTCAACCAGGTCTTCCAGCCCGACATCGACATCGAGCAGCTCGAGGTTCGGCCCGCGCTGACCCTCTCCAGCCCGCAAGACCTCAAGCTCCGCCTGCTGTGGCTGGCTGCCATCTATGGCAAGATCGACGCGCCCATGGCCGCGACCGGCGGCGTCCACAGCGCCAGCGATGTCATCAAGGCCGTCATGGCCGGCGCCAGCGTGACCCACATGACCTCGGCCCTGCTCCGTGGCGGAGCCCCCCACGTCGCGACCGTGCTGGCCGAGTTGACCCAGTGGCTGATCGACCACGAGTACCGGTCGCTGCGGCAGATGCGAGGCAGCATGAGCCTGCTGCACTGCCCCGACCCGGAAGCCTATGAACGCGCCAACTACATCAAGTCACTGCAAGAGTGGGTGCCGGCCTAGGATCCGTCTTGTCGACTGGCGCACCGCTCTGCGGGTCCAGACCACAGCGACGACGCAGGTCCGCGTCCAGCAAGTGGCTGGGTCTCACGTTGCGCAGGGCCGCGAAGATGTTCCCCTTGACCTTGGGGTTGTCGGCGTTGAGCTGCGTCAGCAGGGCCTTGACCTTTTTGCGGTGGAGGTGGTCCTGGCTGCCGCAGAGATCGCAGGGGATGATGGGAAAGTCCATGAGCTGCGCAAAACGCGCGATGTCGGACTCATCGCACATCGCCAGCGGCCGGATGATCACGTTGCGCCCATCGTCGCTGACCAGCTTGGGCGCCATGGCCTTGAGTTGGCCCCCGTAGAACAGGTTGAGCAGCACCGTCTCGATGATGTCATCGCGGTGATGCCCCAGCGCCAGCTTGTTGCAGCCCAGATCCACGGCCGCGTTGTAGAGGATCCCACGGCGCAAGCGGCTGCACAGGCTGCAATAGGTCTTGCCCTCGGGGATCTTCTCCTTCACCACCCGGTAGGTGTCCTGCTTGAGGATCCGGTGCTCAAAACCCTGGGCGACAAACCAGTCGGCCAGGACCTGGCCGGGGTAGCCGGGTTGCCCCTGGTCCAGGTTCACACACACGATGTCGAAGTCG
>JAADHA010000098.1 GCA_013152105.1 Oligoflexia bacterium
CCCCCAAGGCCATGAATATCTGGCCAGAATGTACGGAAAATGCAGCTATACCGTCATCAACCGTGTCGAATCCCTACCCCGTCGCCTCCCGCTGATCTACCATCGTCTGACCCGCTGAGATGGCATCGCAGGGTCCTTGGCCTTGCCAAGCCGTCTCACGACAATAGGGGCCGACGCTGTCTTAGGGTCCCGCCCACTCGCGACCAACCCACGGAGTCCCCATGCGCGCCCCCGGCCTCTCTCTGTCTCTCACATTCGCCCTCGCCCTCTCGCTCGTCGCTTGCAGCAGCGAGCCCGCTCCCGCCCCGGCCCCCCAGCCCGTCACGCCGTCGGTCGCCACGACGCCCGCTCGCCCCCAGATCGCCCCGATCAACATCACGGCTGGCCAGGTCGACATGATCACGATGAAGAACGACACCACGGAAGTGCCGGGACGCTTCGAGACCGTCAGCGGCAGCATCAAGATCAACCCCCACCACCCCTCGGCAACCACCGGCACACTCACCATCGACCTGGCCAGTTGGCACAGCGATGATGACACCCGCGATGGGCGCATCAAGACGCTCTTCTTCAACACGGCGTCCAACCCCACGACGACCTTCGAGTTGACGGGTTTCCGGCGCATCAACCGTCCCCTCAACACCGTGGGCGACAGCATCACCGGCGAAGCCGTGGGCACGCTGCACTGGCGCGCCTTGAACCAGGACATCGTCGCGCCGGTCGAGATCACCCGCACCGGTGAAGATGCGTACACCGTCGCCGTGTCCGACTTCGACATCAGCATCGCCGCCCTGAATATGTCCGCCCCTCTCCAGGCCCTGATCACCGAGTGCCAGCACAAGAACATCGGCGACACCGTCAAGGTCTCCCTGACCCTGGCCATCGGCGAACAACCTGTCCCGGCTGCCACGACCACCAGCACGACCGCTCCCAAGCATAAGCGGGTGCTCAGGTCTGGGCCGCGGAAGCTGACTTCACCGCCGGCCGGTGGCAGAACGCTGCCCAAGTCCAACAAGTAGGCGCTGGAATGGAGACCGGACTGCTCCACCTGCATCGAACCCTGGGCTACGCCGTCTTCTTTGTGGCCCTGATCGATCTGGTGCTGGTGTTGACCAGGGCCCGCGCCGACCCACGCGCCGCAAGCGCCTTGGACCGCGTCCACAAGTTCGGCTTCATGATGCCAGGTCGCCTCAACCTGTTGCTGGGGGTGGTCCTGTTGGTCCTCATCCCCACGTCGGACCTGACCAGTTGGTGGGCGTGGGCCGGGCTGGCCTTGTGGGTGCCCATCGAGATCATCAACAAGCGCCTGATGGGACCCGAGATCGCGCTGGCCAAGGACGGCGGCACCGCAAGCAATCGGCTCACTCTTGGTGCGACGCTGGAGCTCCTCATCATCGTGACGATCTTCGGCTTGATGACCGCTCGGCCGTGAGCGAAGCCGCACCCGTCCTGGCCGTCATCGGCGACATCCACGCCAATTTCGCTCGCCTGGACCGAGTCCTCGACCGCATCGACGAGGTCGGGGCGGATGGGATCTTGCTGGTCGGTGATCTCGCCTGCGCCGGGCATGCGCGGGTGCGCAGCGCGGTCAGCCTGCGTCGCTACAAGGTCCAGGTGCGGCGCGTCCTCGCCCAGGTCCATGCGCGCGGTCGGCCAATGGCCTTCGTGCCAGGGAATCACGACCTGCGGACCAACGACGATCCCGCGAATGTGGACGGCCGGCTGGCCACCCTTGGCGGTCTGCGGGTCGTGGGGATCGGTGGCGCCGGCCCCGACCTCTTCGGCTTCGCCTACGAGTGGCCCGAGGACCGGATCCGTGCGCTGCGACTGCCCGCGGCGGACATCCTGCTGTGCCACGCGCCACCACGCGACACCGCTCTCGACCTGACCCACAGCGGCCTGCACGTCGGCTCGGACGCCATCGCCGAGCGCGCGCGCCAGCACACGGGGGTGCTGCTCTGCGGCCACATCCACGAGGCGCCCGGTGTGGTCGAGATCGGCGACTGCATGTGCATGAATGTGGGGGCCTTGGGGCAGCCCTTCGGGCGCACCGTGCTGGGCTTCATCCACGGACTCGACCGGCTGGTGTGGGAAGACCTGGACACCGGGAACCGCCGCGAGTGGCGGCGACACGATTCACGGCCGGCGAGACATCCGGCCGGTCATCGGTGCATCCGTTAGACAACAGCGATGTCCAAGCGCCACCCGATCAACGAGAAGGACCCGCCCGTCGCCAAGCTGCGCGACAAGCGCCGTCGCCCGACTGACCGTGGACCGCAGCACGGCCACCGTCCAGAACCCCGGGATCGAATGGCCGCCCAGGGGCCGCGCTACCAGACCCGGGTCCTCACCCCCGACCACTGGCACCAGCGCGGTGAAGCCGTCGTGTCTGGCAGTCGCCAGCCCGGCACGCGACCCTTTGACGAGAAGCCGGTCGACGTGTGGGGAGGGATCCCCGGCGAAGCGGCCCAGGTAGAGATGCTCCACACGGGGCGCAACCGGGTCGTGGGGCGCTTCTTCCGTCCGGCCGGGCAGCCCCATCGGCTGCGCCGAGAGCCTCCCTGCCAGCACTACACCCCCTGCGGCGGCTGCCCCTTCATGCACTTGCAGCAAGAAGGCCAGGTGATGGCGCGCCTTTCCCTGGTGCGTGATGCCCTGACCGATGTGGGGCTGGAGTCTCTGGCTCCCGCGACCCTCACCCAGGGTCCAGACGGTCCCTTTGGATACCGCCACACGGTCAAGTTGACCGTCGGGCGCACCGACCAGGGGCACATCCGCGTCGGCACCTTCACCCGACACACCCATCGCGTCGTGCCGATTCCCGACTGCCACGTCGCCACGCCGACCCTGCGCCTGGCCATGAGCGCCGCCGCTCACGCCATCATCGAACTGGACATCTGGCCCTTCGAGCCCCAGACCGGTCGAGGCACGCTGCGCCACCTCGTCATGCGGCAGAGCCGGTCCACCGGCCACGTCCTGGTCACCATCGTGGCGGGCAGCCGCAACCGCAGCCTGGACCGGCTGGCCGAGCAGATCACGCAGTCCGTCCACCAAGTGGCCGGTGTCCACCTGCACCTCAATGCCGACCCTGGAAACGCCATCTTCGCGCGCGACGAAGAAGATGGAACGATCCGAACCCTGCGCCTTGGCGGGCAGGACCAGATCGAAGAGCGGCTGGGCGGCATCACCCTGGCCGTCGGGCCCGGAGACTTCTACCAGGCCAACCCGGGGATGGCCGAGCAAGTCAGTCGCGATCTGTTGGACCTGCTCACGCCGGACCGACAACGCCCCGTCGTCGATCTTTACTGCGGGGTCGGTGGCTTCAGCCTGGCCCTGGGTCGGGCACACGGCTGGGCCTTGGGGGTCGAGTCAGTGGGTGGCGCGGTCCGCAGGGCCAAGGAGAACGCCCGTCGCAACCGGGTCAGCGCCGAATTCATCGCCGGTGACACCTTGGATCTCCTGCCCGAGCTGCGTACCCGACTGGAGTCACGCCATCCGGTGGTCCTGGTAGACCCCTCGCGAAGAGGCCTGGGCGACGGCGTGATCCCCGGGATCCTCTCGCTTGAACCAGCGCGCATCGCCTACCTCTCGTGCAACCCCAGGGCCCTGGCCCGTGACCTCGACAAGCTGCAGGAGCTCGGTTGGACGGTGCGCCAGATCAGGGCCTACGACATGTTTCCCCAGACGGCCCACGTCGAGACCCTGGCCATCCTCGACCCGCCCCTCGCCCCACCCACCGGTCTGGGGGCGCCGCGGCGGCGGGTTGTGCGCTAGTCTGCTCGCCCCTGCTAAGCTGCGCGGCGATGCTAACCGCCGCCACCATCGCCCTCATGATCGCGTCGACCTCACCGGCTCAGGCCCAGGACGCTCCGACACGGGTCTTCGTCTCGCCCTTCATCGCCGAGACCCGCGAAGCGACGTCGATCGCCTCGTTGATGTCGGGCTTCCTCCGCCAGCAGCTCGACGCCCACGCCGAACTGGACGCCATCGGGGCCGACGAGGTCGGGCCGATCTTCGACACCAGCGCGCAGCTCTACCTGGATAGCTGCCCGGCCGGCGACCAGGTGGGCTGCGCCTTCGTGGTCGGTGAAGTGGCCCATGCCGAGTACGCCCTGACCGGATCGGTGGACAGCGCTGGCGATGTCAGCCGAGTCAACGTCATCATCATCGACGTGCTGGAGTCCCGCCAGGTCATCTCCTTCCAGGCCGACCTCGCGGTCGGCGATGATGTCGTCTTTGCAGACGGCGTGGCGCGGATCCTGGTCGCCGTGGTGTCCGGCGAGGCCGGCCGCTCGGCCGACATCCGCGACACCGACGACAGCGCCAGCCGGGCCACGACCCAAGCCCGACGTCAGGCTGAGATCGCCGCCCAGCTCGACCAACTCTCGCTTGAACTGGGGGACGTCACCACCCTCTCCACGCGCACCGAGATGGAGATCGAGCGTCCGCGTTTCACGATCGGAGACCTCTCCGATCGGATGGACCAAGAGGGCGTCAAGCCCTGGGAGAGGCTGGACATGAAGCCGCGGGAGTACCTGCGCTACAAGAATTCCAGCCTCAGCCTGCGGGACTGGCGGCAGCGCGCGATGGGTCGCCAGGGGCAGCTCATCCTGCGGGCCGGTCTGGGGGCCGGCACCGGGCCCTCTCATGGCGAGTACTACGGCCTGTTCGCCCGCAGCGACCAGGATCTCAACGTGATGGAGGCCTACAGCTACCAGGCCGTCACCTCCGGCAGTGGCTACTCGGTCGCCGCATCCGCGTCCTACGGGATCCTCCCCTTCCTGGAAGTGGGGGCCCACCTGGCGTCCACTTCCGGGCGCTACAGCCTGCTCATCGACTCCTACGTGGTCGGTGACGAGCACACGCTCAACGACCCCGAGCTGCGAAGCAACTCGGTGTTCAGCATTGGGCCACAGATCCTGGGCGTGTTGCTGCCGACCTCGATCATTCGACCCGTCGTCGGCCTCGACGCCGACTTCAGCGTCGGCACCACCATCACCTCGCGCTACGGTCTGCCGGTCGCGGAGCTCGACGGCTTCAGCCGACCCACCTGGCTCAGTGTCGGCGGGCGGGTCGGCGTCGAGGCCCGTATCACCGACCAGATAGACCTGTTCCTGCACCTGCCCTTCGGTGCCGTCGTGGCGGGACAGTCCAGCCAAAGCACGCGGGTCGGCAGCGACGGTCTGGACGTGCAGGACATCATCGCGCCGCCAAGTCTGTCGCCGATCTACGCCGGTGTCACCGGCGGAATCCAGATCCGCCTGGGTGGCAAAAAGGCCAAGACCGGCGGCGTGCTGGACAGCAGCATGATGTAGGCGGCCTCCTGGCAAGGAAGGCTGGCCGGTGCCCGCGCGCAGGCGCCATCCGCCGCAGCGTGCTAGACCGCGCGCCCGCGTGGACCTGGAGGTGGGGTGACGGCAGAGCCACGCTTGGGAGTGTTCGGCCGTCTGGCCGCCGCTGTGTTGGCGCGACCGCGCCGCACCATGTGGCTGCTCTTCGGGATGACGGTGCTCAGCGCGCTGCTGGCGACGCGGATCAGCATCGACACCAGCATCCTGGACCTGTTGCCCAACGGCGACCCGACAACCCAGGCCATCCGTCGCATCAACGACGAAGAGGGCGGCACCGGCCTGCTCACGATCGCGGTCTCCGGGGGCGANGACGACGCCCGCCGAGCCTGGTCGCGCAAGCTGGCCGACGATCTCCGACAGATAGACGGCGTGAGCTGGGTGCTCTACGAGCTGGACCAGGACCTGGCGGTCCGCCTGGGCATGCTGCAGCTCTCTCCAGCAGAGCTCTCGTTGATCGAGACCCGCCTGAAGGGCGCGCTGGCCATGGGGCCGGCCGCCCAGAACCCGCTGATCGCGTCGCGCCTGTTGTCGCTGGGACCCCTCACAAAGAAGCTCAACGACCCCGGCTCGGTGCAGGTTCTGTCAGGGACTGACGGAATCGAGCGGATCCTGGTCCGCCCCAAGGGCTCGGCCTTCGACCCCGCCTTCGCCCGCCCGCTGATGCGACAGGTCTACGCCACCATCGACGCGGCGGATCCCAAGGCCGCTGGCGTGAAGATCGCCTGGGTCGGCGGGCCCTACCGCCACGCCGTCGAAGACCTCGAGGCCGTGATCCACGACCTGACGGCGACCATCGGCGTGTCCTTTGCGTTGGTGCTGCTCTTCCTGGTCGCGGCCTTTCGCCGCCCTCGCGCTGTCGTCCTGATCTTCGTGCCGCTGATCGTCGGCAACATCTGGACCCTCGGCTTCGCGGGCGTGGCGGTCTCCCATCTCAACACCTTCACCAGCTACTTCACGGCGGTGCTCATCGGCTTGGGCATCGACTTCGGCATCCATCTCTACGCGCGCTACCGCGAAGAACGCACGCACGCCCGGGACGCGGCCATCGCCGTCATCCGGGCCTGGGACGCCGCGGGCCCGCCCTGTGCGACGGCGGCAGTGACCAGCGCCGCGGGCTTCTCCGCCTTGTGGATCGCCCGCTTTCAGGGCTTTCAACAGCTCGGCACGCTGCTGGCCACCGGGGTTCTGCTCTGTCTTGCAGCCGAGCTGCTGCTGCTCCCTCTGCTCATCGTGCGCTTCGACCGCGCGGTCGCCCCCAGCGCGACGCCGCCTCGCCCGACCCGCCCACTCAAGCTGCGCTACCGCTATGCGCCCGGAGGACTGGCGCTGGTTCTGGCGATCGTCGCCATGGCGGCGACGCAGCTCCCGAAGATCCAATTCGAGTACGATATCAGCGAGCTACGACCCGACGGCCGCGCCTACGCGGACCTCACGGTGCAACAGCGCGCCCTGGCACGGGACAGCTACACGCCCCTGGTCGTGAGCTACGACGACGCAGCGTCGCTGGCCAAGGACCACGCGCGCATCCAACAGGCCATCGACGACGGCAAAGAGCCCATGCTCAAGAGCATCTTGAGCATCTCCACCGTCCTGCCCCCCGACCAGGCGCAGCGGGTCGCGGACCTGAAGAGCCTGGCCAAGCTGGCGCGCGATCCCAGGCTTCGCTACCTCCCGCCGCCCGTCCAGGCCAACCTGGCACGTCTCCGAGCGGCCGACCCACGGGTGATGACCGTCGACGACCTACCGCGCAGCATCCAACAACTGGTGGGCGCGAACGATGGTCACCACCGGCTGCTGCTGATGGCCGATGGCAATATGTGGGACATCCGAGAGATGGCGAAACTCAAGGCGGCGGTCCACAAGCTGCTGCCCGACCGAGCACCGGCCGGTGAGTACCTGGCCACCGCCTTGCTCTTCGACCTCATGAAGGTCGACGCCCCGCGCATCGCATTGCTAGCGATGGGGCTGGTCTTCATCGCGAGCTGGATCGACCTGCGCAACCTGGTTCGAGCCGTCGTCGCCGTGGGTGCGCTCTTCGCGGGCATCACGCTGGCCGGCGCGTGCATGGTCGCCGTGGGTCTGAAGCTCTCGATGGCGAATTTCGTCGGGATCCCGATCCTGATGGGCATCGGCATAGACGTGGTCATCCACTTGCTGCATCGGATCCGTGAAGAGGGACCTGGCGGTGTCCTGCGCGCGCTCAAGACCACCGGCTGGGCCGCGGTGATGAGCGCCCTGACCACCATCATCTCGTTCTCCTCGCTGACCCTGGCCCAGAGCCAAGGCGTGCAGGGGATGGGCGAGTTGATCGTGATCGGCCTGGTCGTCGTGGTCACGACCGCCTTCGTCGTGGTGCCCCTTGGCTGGATGAGCGTCTGGCGTCGAATCCAGGTCTGAAGGGCTGAGTCCCGGCCGCGGGCTCAGGCCTTGAGGATCTTCCGGACCAGGGTGGCCGTGAAATCGTGCTGAGGCAGGAAGGCCAGGTGCACCTGCTCGGCGGTCGGGCTGATCCGCACGCGCTTGACCGGGCCATGCTCGATGCCGTCGGTGAAAGCGCGCACGGGTCGACCTTCAGACCGGAGCACTTCGATCTCCACCATGGTCTGGCGAGGGAGCACGAAGGGAGACAGGCGGGGCGCGTGGGCACAGATTGGCGTCACATGGAGGGCCTGGGCCATCGGGTGGCTGGGCACGCCCCCGGCCGAGAAGCTGTAGGCCGTGCTGCCCAACGCGGTCGCCACGATCACCCCGTCACAGGCGAGCTGATCCACCACCGTCGCACCGCTCACCGCCAGTCGTAGGAGGGCCATCGCACCCGACGTGCGCTCGACGTAGACGTCATTGATGGCCGTCGGCGCGACGGCAGGCCCACCGTCCGACGGCCAGACCTTGGCCCGCAGC
>JAADHA010000150.1:0-8940 GCA_013152105.1 Oligoflexia bacterium
TGCGCGAGCGGCTGGCCACCCTGGGCAAGGACTTCGCCTCTGCCGTGCTGCTGATGGAGGACGGCCAGCCCGCGGCCGCCTGGACCGCGCTCTCGGCCTTCGTCCAGGCCGAGCCCGCCGCTCGCTTCGAGCGTGCCCGCGCCGCCCTGGCGACCAACCAACTGGCCAAGGCCGCCAGCGACCTGGCGACAGTCGGTGAAGTCTTCGGCCACCAGCGCATCGGCGCCATGCACACCGGGGTCACCTTGGTGCAGCTCTACGCGCAGCTCGGTCGGCAGCAAGACGCCCTCGACCTGTGCGACAAGCAACTGGCCCAGGAACGCGATGTCGCCATGGTCGCGGTCCGCGCCCACCTGCTCAGCGCCATGGACCGCCTGGAAGACGCGGAACAGGCCACACAAGAAGCGCTGAAGCTGGCTGGAAAGGACCTCAACCTCTTCCGCCTGCTGGGCACCGTGCGGCTGCGTCGCGGCAACCGGCTCGGGGCGATGCAGGCGCTCGAGGCCGGGCTCCGCGTCAACAACTGCAGCAACCCCATGAAGTGCGGCTTCAAGCCTCCCGACCTCCCCAGCTTGCGCCTGCTCGCCAGGCTCTACCTGGAAGATCGTATCGATCCAAAGCGCGCCCATGAACTGGTCGAGATGCTGGGCGGCATGGTCCAGGAACCCACCTGGGACGACGCCTACCTGGCCGCCCTGGTCGCGCGAAACGACGGGGAAACCGGTGCGGCCAAGCTCGCCGCTGGTCTGCGCGGCATGCTGACCGCGGATGACCCGCGCCTCGCCCTGATCGACCAGCAGTTCCCCGCCCAGCTCACTGGATAAGGACCGTCGCGTCTCAGCGCTGGAGCGGTCCCAGCGCCCCCCGCGCTCGGCGGCCCAGCTTGGCTTCTTCCTCGGCCCGAAACCAGGCGTCGAAGAATGCTTGCTGGCGGTCTTCTGGCAGGTCGCCCGCGCCCACCAATAGCCGACGGCGCTCGGTGATCCGCTGCAAGACGCAGGCGGCCGCGACCGACACATTGAGCGACTCAGTCAGCCCCCGCATGGGCACCGTGACCGCCCCCTCGGCCAGGCGCCGCGCCACATCTGACACACCCGCGTGCTCGGCACCGAAGAGCACCGCCAGCGGGCGATCCACCGGCACCGTGTCCGGCGTCCAGGCGTTCTCGTCCAGGTCGGCCACGACGATGCGAAAGCCCTGTTCCGACAGCCCTTGCAGGCAGGTGCCGGTGTCGTCATGGCGATGGAGGACCAGCCAGCGCTCGGCGCCCCGGGCCGCGCCCTTGCTGGGTCGAAAGGGCCCCGTGACCATGTGGACATCGTGTACACCGAAGCCTTCGGCGCTGCGCAGCATGGCGCTGACATTGTGCCGGCGGTGGACGGCTTCCAGCACCACCGTCACGCTGGCCAGGCGGCGGCGGAGGGCTGCGGCAACGCGCTGCATGCGGTCATCGCGGATCAGACCCAGCGGCGAGGGGTAGATGTCCATTCGACCGGTCTATCGTGACCTGCAGAGGCACGGGGTGGACCCGATGCTTTCGCCCCCCGTTAGGCTATTGCCCGTGCCATGCTGGAAGGACCGTGTTTCGTAAGCTCCATGTGCCTCGCTTCGTCCGAGACTACGCCTTGGTCGCGTTCATTGCGATGCTGGTAGTCGGCTGGTTCGCGCGTCGACCCGCCGCCCCGGTGTTCGATGGAGACGCGCCTCCGATCCACCTGACCGGCACCGATGGGCAAACCTTCGACCTGGCGCAGCATATCGGCCAACCTGTGTTGTTGGTCTTCTGGGCCGAGTGGTGCGGGGTGTGCCAGACCCAGGTCAAGGACCTCAACCGCTTGCACGCCGACCGTGCGGATGTCGCCATCCTGGGCATCGCGGTGGATTCGGGGGACAACGATGCGGTCAAGATCCACGCCCGCAAGCACGGTATCGACTTTCCCGTCGCCGCCACCGTGCCCGGGGTCACCAAGGACTACCAGGTCAGTGCGCTGCCAACCAACATCTTCATCGACGCCCAAGGCAACGTCACCGACGCCGTCGTCGGCGCCCTGAACTACGCCGGCTTCCAGCAGCGCCTGTAGTTTGGTTCCAGCGAATCCCCGATCTTTGGCATGCCTATACCGCGGGGTCGAAGTCGGGATCGAAGGACCAGGCAATCGCTGTCCGGTCTTGCGAGATCAGCCCCTTGATCAGGTCGAGGTAGCGACCACGCGACAGATAGTTGGCCCCGAAGCGTTCGAGGTGGCGGGTGTGGACCTGGCAGTCGATGACGCCGTAATCCCACGCATGGAGCTGACGGACCAGCCACACAAAGGCGACCTTTGACGCGTTGGGAGCCAGGGCGAACATGCTCTCGCCCGAAAAGAGCTTTCCCAGTCCGATCCCATACAGACCGCCCACCAGCTTGTCTTGGCTCCAGGACTCGACGCTGTGGGCGAAACCCGCGGCGTGGAGCTGGTTGTATGCCTGTTCCATGTCGTCCGTGATCCAGGTGCCAGCCTGTCCGGGTCGCTGGCGTTCCTTGCAGCCGCGCACCACGTCGGCAAAGGCCGTGTCCAGGGTGACCCGGTAGTCGCCGCGGCGCACGATCTTCTTCAGGCTGCGCTGGACCTTCAACTGGTCGGGGAAGAGGACATAGCGAGGATCCGGCGAGAACCACAAGATCGGCTGACCCTGGCTGTACCAGGGGAAGATCCCATTGGCGTAGCCCAGCAGCAGGCGCCTGGGGTGCAGATCCCCGCCAATGCCCAGCAGGCCATCGGGTTCGGCCAGGGAGGGGCGCGGAAAGATGTGTTCGTCTGGGATCCGGTACACGGGCACGGCCGGCAGCCTAACCGAGATGGCGGGGCTGGGCAGGGCTGCGGAAAGGGCACCAACGCTCCCCTCGCGCTTCGCCTGCACCGGCTACATTGCACGCCCGGAGCCGGAGCAGCATGCAGCAGGATCGCGAGCCCACGACCGCTGGCGGCGACGGCTTGCCCTGGGCTGGGCCGCGCCTTGGCTGGCCCCTGGATCCGAGCCCGGTCCGAGACGCTCCAGAACTAGCGTCCAAGCTTGGTCTGCTGGCTCTGCACTTCAAGCGGGACGATCTGATCGAGCCGCTGTGCGGGGGCAGCAAGATCCGCAAGCTCGACGCGATCTTGGCCAGCGACCCTTACAAGGACGCGCCCGGTTGGGCCAGCATTGGGGCCATCGGCTCGGGCCACCTCGTGGCGCTCTCTCTGGCGGCCCAGGCCCTGGGGCGTCGCCTGGACGCCTATGTCTTCGACGAACCGGACAGCCCGGGGGTACGCCAGAACCTGGCAGCCCTGGTTTGCACCGGCGCGACTGTTCACGACGCCTCCTCGCGGACCGCCCTGGCGATGCGACACCCCGGCCTGGTGCTGGGCGGCACGGTCGGTGGCCTGCGGGTCGTTCCCCCCGGCGCCACCTGCGGGCTCGGCATGGTGGGCATGGCGCGAGCGGCGGTCGAGCTGGCGCGGCAGGTGGCGGCTGGGCTGCTCGAAGCGCCCGATGTGATCGTGCTTCCCTGGGGCTCGGGTGGCTGCGCGACCGGCTTGTTGTGCGGGCTGGAGCTGGCCGGGCTGAGGAAGACGCGGGTACACGCTGTCTGCGTGGTGGAACGGGTGTTTTCCATGCGTTGGATGGTCGGGATGCGGATCCGACAGCTCCGGGCTGCCCTGGGCGACGCGGCTCCGTCCTTCGCGAAGATCGGGCGCCGGCTGGTGATCGATCGTTCCCAACTGGGTCGGGGCTACGGCCATCCCACCGAACAGAGCCTCGCGGCCACCTTGGCGCTCGGTGACCTCGGAATCGCCGCCGAGCCCGTCTACAGCGGCAAGGCCTGGGCTGCCTTGTTGGCTTCCGCCGCCCACATGAAGGGCCAGCGAGTCCTGTTCTGGGTGACTCCCCACGGTCCCCTGCCGCCGCCGGATCCGGACTGGATGGACCGCCTGCCGGTCGGCCTGCGCCGCCGCCTCGACGCTTCCAAGGGCAGCAGTAGCCGTCGCCGCTTGCTGAAGGGGGTCGTCGCCTCGGGCCTCGCGTTGGGTCTCGGCGCCGGTCTGGGTGTGCGGCTGAACGGGTACAGTGGCATGGAGCACTGGGCGGGAGGGGCCCTCTCCCGGCGCGAGGCCCTGGTCGTGGCTGCCTTCGCCCAGTCCCTGCTTCCCGACACTCCTGGCGACCCGCTGCCGGTTCCAGTCCAGCAGCTCGCGCTTCACGTGGACCGGCTGGTTGTCGGGCTCCCCGCCAGCCTTCAGCGTGAGATCCACGCGCTCCTGGTCTTGGTGGAGCACGGCACGCTGGGTGGTGGCCACCTGCTGCGCAGCACTCGCCTCTCCGCGGCCCAGCGCCTGGATCTGGTCTTGAACCTGGCCAGCGCCCCCTGGCCGGCGCCCGCGGCGTGGCGCGGCATCCGGGATCTGTGCATGCTCGCGCTCTGGCAGGATCCCCGAACCTGGGCGTCCATTGGCTATGACGGCCCCACGATCGACCGCGTGCCCGGCCCGGTCGGTCGCTATGACGCGCTGGTGGCACCCACCGGCACCTTGCCCCAGGGGGTCTCGCCATGATCTACGACGCGTCCCGCTTGCCTCTCCCCCTGCGACTGTCGGCGGACCTGGTGGTGATCGGATCCGGTGCGGGCGGCATGCCCGTGGCGACGCTCTGCGCAGAGGCCGGCCTGTCGGTCGTGGTACTGGAAGCGGGCGGCTTCGTGCCTCCCGACGCCATGAACCAGCGCGAAGAGCGCATGCTGCCGGAGTTGCTCCTGGACAGTGGCGGTCAGGTCACGGTGGACAAGGCCGTGCGGATCCACCAGGGTCGCGCGGTGGGTGGTTCCACTGTTCACAATATCAACCTCTGCAAGCGCATCCCCGACCAGATCCTGCGCGAGTGGCAGCGGACCCGTGGCCTGGAGCACCTGCCTCTACAGCGCTGGGCGGCGCTCTACGACGAAGTTGAACAGACCATCCAGGTCTCGGCCGTGCCCCGTGCCCGTTGGAACCGGCACAACCGGATCCTAGAGGCTGGCTGCAACGCGCTGGGCTGGCCAGGCGGGGGGCTGTCGCACAACCGGACCGGCTGCATCGGCAGCGGCTTCTGCGAACTGGGTTGTGCCTATGACGCCAAGAACAATGCTTGCAAGGTCTTCCTGCCGCGCCTGGTGGCCGCCGGTGGCCAGGTACTGTCACGGGTCCGGGCCACGCGCGTCCTGACCGAGGGGGGCCGCGCCGTGGGGGTCGATGCCGTGGCCGTCGACCCGGTTGATGGGCACCCCCTGGGCTCGGTCTCGCTCACCGCCCCCAGGGTCTGTGTGTCCGCCTCGGCGACCGACACGCCCGCCCTGCTGCTGCGCTCGGGCCTGCCCGATCCTGGTGGCGAGACCGGTCAGCACCTGCGGGTCCACCCCGCGCTCATCGCGGCCGGGATCTTTGAAGAACCCGTGCGTGCCTGGCAGGGCATCCCCCAGACCTACGAGTGTACCGAGCTGCTGGACTTCAGCGCGGCGGCTGGTGGCGGTGACAAGCCGGGCAGCCGAATCTGGATCGTGCCGGCCTTCGCCCACCCCATGGGCACCGCCACCATGCTGCCCGGCTACGGCAAGGCGCACCGAGAGAGCATGCAGCGCTACGACCATATGCGGCATGTTGCACGACCGGACGGCGGGGCGGGTCAGCGCGTACGGTGAGCTCGGCCACACCATCCGCTACTGGCCAGACGCGGCGGACCGAGCCGAGCTGGTCCTTGGGCTGGTCGCCTGTGCTCGCCTGCTCTTCGCCGCAGGGGCACAGCAGGTGGTGATCCCCACCGACCCGGTGATGAAGCTGGCTCCGGGTGACTCCCTGGACGCCCTCGCCGCCCTGGAATTGCGCCGTGGTCTCCTGGACATCACCGCTGTCCACCCCATGGCCTCGGTGCCGATGGGCGATGACCCGGCGGTCGCCGCTGTGAATAGCATGGGCGCGCACCACCATGTACAGGGGCTGTGGGTGAGCGACGGCTCTCTGTTCCCGACGTCGATCGGCGTTCCTCCACAGCTCTCCATCTACTCGCTGGCCCACCACATCGGGCGCGCCATCGCGCTAAGCTGAAGGCGGGGATCTGGCCTTTGCCGGCTCGGATTCACAACATCATCCACAGTCCCTGCCCTTTCCCCTCACTCAGTAATTGTGATGCAGGCGTCGCTGGGCCGGTCCGATGACCAGGTCCAGCCCGCCGATGTCTTCCTGCGCCACCTTGAAGTCCTTGGTGTTGCCGCGAGGCTCGTCTGGGTCGGGGCCGTTGCTGCCGGCATCGACATATGCGAAGAGGTGTACCTGGCCCAGATCCTGGGGCACGGCCAGCGTGAAGGGGCCGGGACCGTCGAGTTGTTGCGAGTGCAACATGGCCGAGTATCCATCGGCGTCGGGCTCGCGCAGCACTTCAAGCCGAAGGCTGCCACTGTACTCGATGGGGACTTCTTGCAGATCGGTGTTGGCCTGCCAGTAGGTCACGGTGCCGGACAGGGTCACGGTGGGTCCATCGAGGGTCAGGGCGTGGACATCGCGCTGGCCTGGGGCCGGTGGGGCGTCGTCTGCGACACCCCGGCTGGGGTCCCGGATGCCGGGCGCGTTTATGGGCGCGGGTGGTGGGTCGCTCTTGCACGCGAACAGGACTGCGATGGCCACGGTCAGCACGGGCGCTCCGGTGGTTGATCTGCGCGCTCCCTGTGGCTGCACGGGGCGCATAGGTCTCTCCGCCCATACCTTACGCGGTCTTCTCGGCGCGTGGGTTAGCCCGGCGCACTGCTTGCGCTGGAGAATGACGTGTCCCACACCTTCCTGGTCGCCCCAACTGGCAGCAATGTCGGCCTCACCACGGTGTGCATGGGCCTCGTTCGAGCCTGTGAGCGCCTGGGTCTGATGGTCGGCTTCTACCAGCCCATCGCCCAGCCGGGCAAGGGCAGCCGCCACGATCAGTCCACCGACCTGGTGCGCGGGGTCACGACCTTGCGCCCCCCCGATCCCCTGTCGGCGGACCAGGTCGAAGCCCTGCTATCGGACGATCTGCTCGACGAGCTGATGGACCGGGTCGTGGCTCGCTACCAGCAGGCGGCGCAGGGGGTGGATGTCGTCATCGTTGAAGCACTGTGGGCGGCCGAACAGCACATCTATGCTTCCGCGGTCAACCAGGCCCTGGCACGGACCCTCGACGCCGACGTCGTGCTGGTCTGCGCCCCAGCCGGTCGGGACCAGGACCAGGTGGTCGAGGATATCGCCATCGCCGCGGGGGCCTATGGCAATGGCTCGGTCGCGGGCGTGGTGCTCAATATGGTCGACGCGGGGGTGGCGGAAGCCCAGAGACCGCCCGCTCCCCCTTCGCTGGTCGGGGCCGAGCCCCTCGCGCTGCCGCGAGAGCTGTGGGCCTGTCGCGACGCGCTGCTCGCCCAGGGTCTGCCCCTGGTCGGCGCGGTTCCGCTGCGAGCGGGGCTGCTGGCACCCCGGGTCTGGGACCTGGCGCGCGCCCTGGGGGCCGACATCATCTTCCCCGGCGCCATGCACGAACGTCGGGTGCTGGATGTCGCGGTGTGCGGTCGCACGGTGCCGGGGGTGCTCGACGCCTTTCGGCCGGGTACGCTGCTGATCGCGGCCTCGGACCGCCACGATGTGCTGCTCGCGGCCAGCCTGGCCAGCCTCGGCGGTACGCGCTTGGCGGGCATCTTGCTCACCCACGGCGGCGACCCGGACCCGCGGGTGATGCGCCTGTGTCGTCGCGCCCTGGCCCAGGGCCTGCCCTTGCTGCGGGTCAAGGCCAACAGCTTGCAGACGGCCCTCGCCGTGCAGGCCATGGACCGTCGCATCCCGGTGGACGACCCACAGCGGGCCGAAGAGGCCATGAACCATGTCGCTGGAAACATCGATCCAGCCTGGCTACAGGCCGCGGTGGGCGCCCCCCGCGAACCACGCGTCTCACCGGCCGCCTTTCGTCACCAGCTCATCGTCCGAGCCCGCCAGCAGCACGCCCGGATCGTCCTTCCCGAGGGGGATGAGCCCAGGACCATCGCCGCCGCGGCGCTCTGTGTCGAGCGCGGCATCGCGCGCTGCGTGCTGTTGGCGCCACCCCAGCGGGTCCGGGATGTCGCCGCCGACGCCGGCCTGCACCTGCCCGATGCCCTGGAGATCCTCGACCCCAGCGATCTCGTCGATCGCTATGTCGCGCCCATGGTCGCGCTGCGAGCGCACAAGGGCCTGACCGCCAGCGCCGCCCAGGACCAGCTCCGCGACACGGTCATCCTGGGCACGATGATGCTCCAGCAGGGCGATGTCGATGGCCTGGTCTCGGGGGCGGTTCACACGACCGCCAACACGATCCGGCCTGCCCTGCAGCTTGTCCGCACCCGGCCGGGCTGTGACCTGGTCAGCTCCTGCTTCTTCATGCTGCTTCCCGATCAGGTCCTGGTCTTCGCCGACTGCGCGGTCAACCCCGACCCGGATGCTGGCCAGCTCGCCGACATCGCCTTGGCCACGGCGGACACGGCGGCCGCCTTCGGGATCGAGCCTCGGGTCGCGATGATCAGCTATGCCACGGGCTCATCGGCACGGGGCACCAAGGTCGAGAAGGTGAGCCAGGCCACGGCCCGTCAGCGCCGACCAGACCTGGAGATCGACGGGCCCCTTCAGTACGACGCCGCGGTGGTGCCCAGCGTCGGGGCCGCCAAGGCGCCGGGCTCGGTGGTGGCCGGTCGGGCCCGGGTCTTCATCTTCCCGGACCTCAACACCGGGAACACGACCTACAAGGCGGTCCAACGCTCGGCTGGTGTCGTCTCCATCGGGCCGGTCCTACAGGGTCTGGCCAAACCGGTCAACGACCTGTCCCGGGGTGCATTGGTCGAGGACATCATCTTCACGATCGCGCTGACCGGCATCCAGGCGCAGATGCCGCCTGCCTGAGCGGCTT
>JAADHA010000150.1:8966-14286 GCA_013152105.1 Oligoflexia bacterium
CGGGCCAGGCCTAGCAGGCCGGCCAGCCACAAGGCGGCAAAGCCGGCTCGGGAACCCACTGTGGAGCATCCGCGGGGAGAACCATCGACGAGCTGGTCCGATGGTCCTGGTTCGTCGTCCACCGAGGCCAGCAGCGGCTCAGCGGCGCAACTGATGTCGCTCGTGGGGGACAGATTGCCGAAGAAGTCTTCCTGTACGACGGCGAAGCAGCTTCCCCAGCTCAGGTTGCGGTCGAAGGACAGGGTCAAGTCCATCGGCGAGGCGTCCTCGGACACACGATAGGCGCGCACATAGTGCCAGGTGTCCGACTCGGACTTCATCCGGTAGACGTGCAGCACACTGCGTTCGGTCACGTCCGAGCTGGCCGGGCTCAGGGTCAGCTCGAAGGTCAGCATGTCTCCATAGTCGCAGCTTGTCTCACCCTCTCCCACGTCGTCGTAGGCGCTCTGGACGGTGAGCTCGGGGACGCCGGGGACGGACTGCTCCTCGTCGGCCTCGACCAGGGTGGAGACCGTGCGGATCAGGCTCTCGTCGCCGCTCTGGGGGATGACCTCGAAGGTGTAGCGCTCGCCCTCGACCAGCGGTTCGTCGGGGACCAGGGTGTGAAGGTAGCGGGTCTCGAAGGGGGAGTTTCCGGGGTGCTCGGCGACGTCGATGGACGAGGGCACCAGCTCGCCGTTGTGGAGGAGCTGGACAGAGAAGGCGTCCTGGGGCGACTCGCCCTGGCCAATCAGGGCCCGAAAGACGGCGTCGGGGGCAAAGGCGTACTTGGCCGTGCTGGGCAGGGCCCACATCACGGTGCTCGCGGCGTCGCAGTCGGCGTGGGCAGGCGTACTGAGGAGGGCGCTGGCGAGGAGGGCGCTGGCGAGGAGGGTGGTGGCGAGCATTGCGAGCTCCGAGAAGAGAGGTTGCGCGCGGGGGGAGCGCGGCGCCTGCTCATCGTGCATCCAAGCAGCTCCGTCGCGGTGTCTCGGTTTGTGAGGGGATGGCTGCGAATGTCACGGACCGTCGCCTGGGAAGTGAGTGCGCTATGGGCATGGCCGCAAGCCAGGACTCTTCGATACCCGATTTCCGCCGTCTTCCCGCTGCTCTCCTCCTCCTCTCCTCCTCCTTGCTGGGCTGCACGACCGGCAGCACCGCGGGTGATGGCGTTTGGGCGCTGACCGGGTGTGATCAGTACAGTGGTCCCAACACTGATCGCGGATCCGGGTAGATCTGCAAGGCGCCCGCCCGCTCTGCCTGGCTGACAACCCCTGGCAGGTCGAAGGTCGGTGGCCGCCGCAGTGAGAGCTGGAAGTGGACGTGCGGAGGCCAGCCTCCGTTTTCATCGTGGTCTCCCAGCCAGCCCAGGACCTGGCCACGCGACAGGCACCGACCGACCGGGCTGTGATGCACGCTGTGATGTGACAGGTGACCGTACAGAGCCCACAGTGTTCTGCCTTCGACCCGCTGCCCGGTCACGACGGTGCCGCCATAGTCGCCCTTGGCCGCGTTGATGCCACTGTGCAGGACGGTACACTCGGTGAAGGCGTGTACGGCGGTTCCGACCGGCCCGCCCAGGTCCACCCCGACATGCACCGTGCGCCCGCCGTCGAAGAGGGGCTGGTCGTAGATGGCCCGAACCTCGTCATAGCGGCCGATGGCCCAGGGTGTGGTGGGGAGAGGCTGTTGGGCCAGGGGCAGGGAGAGGTCGAGGACGACGCTCCACGGTGGCATGACGAGGACGGGGTGGTAGCGAGGCGGGGGCATGGTGGGCCCTGGGGGAGCGCACGGGGTGAAGGCAGGGCGCCTGTGGCTAACCGAGCCGTGCAGTCCAGGGGGGCGCGGGGCGGCGCACGTTGATAGGCGCCCACTTTCAAGCGGAGAGTCCTTCGTGGCAGCTTCTGGAGCGAGTCGCAGCCTGGTCCCGGCGGTGCCGCTCGTGGCGCGGCTCTCGCCCAGCGGACGGGTGAGCGTGCATGCCTTGGAAAGGGGCGGGACAGGCGATAGGGACAACGCCGCGTTGGCAGGGATCATCGCCGCATTTGCCCAAGGCACGGGCCACGGCCTGCTCCACCTTGGGGCCGCCGAGATCGGCACCGAACTCGACCCCAGCCTGTCCTTCTGGCGCGAGCTGGGGCGCCAGTTCGTGAGCGCGGTCTGTGGCGCCCTCGACCCGACTGACCCGTCGGCCGTGGTGCGTCCTCAGCCAGACCAGGGAGCGCTGGGAATGCTGGCCCAGGCCGTGCCGCCGATGCGGGGTGGCGAGCGCGTCCAGACCGCCTTGCTGTGTGATCTGTGGGGCCAACTCGGTGACGCGCTGGTCGACCAGGCGGCGGACAATCCTGGGGGTGTGCGGGCCTACCTGGAGGGCGTTCACTCGGTCTGGCACGTCGCGGGTCGAGTCTGTGTCCATCTCGCCGAGAACAAGCGAGACCCGGATTACCCCTTCGCCTTCATCGCGACCTACGCGCGCCAGGTCCCTGGGCGTGCCGAGCTGCAACACGTCCCCTTGAGTCGGGCGCTCCAGGAATACGCGGGTGCCCGCAACAAGACCAAGCTGTTGGCGCTGATCACCCCGCTGCAACGGGCGGCCGAGGACAGCCCGCTCATCGCCGAGCTGGTGAGCTCGGGTGATGTCTACCACCCGCTGGCATGGACCGCGAAGCAGGCCTACGCCTTTCTCACCCAGGCCGACTGCTTCGAGCGGGCCGGGTTGGTCGTTCGCCTGCCGGACTGGTGGAGCGCAAAGCGTCGCTCTCGTGCCTCGGTCTCGGTCACGGTGGGCAGCGACACCCCCTCGGCCCTCGGCCTGCGGGCCCTGCTGGACTTCAATGTTGCGCTGACCCTGGGCGGAGAGACGCTCACGGCCGAAGAGATCGAGACCTTGCTCCAGGCCAGCGCGGGGCTGGTCCTCATCAAGGGCAAGTGGGTCGAGGTCGACGCCGAGAAGCTTCAGGATGTGCTCGCCCAGTGGCGGCAGGTCCAAGCCCAGGTCGGCGAAGGCGGGGTCAGCTTCAGCGACGCCATGCGCCTGCTCGCTGGCGCAGAGTTGGGCGACGGCGTGCCCGTCGGGGATGACGAAGCTGCCGCGTGGTCGTCAGTCGTCGCGGGACCGTGGCTGCGGTCGCGGATCGAAGCGCTGCGATCGCCCCAGGTCGGGGCTGAGATCGAAAACAATTCGGGCTTGAAGGCGCTGCTTCGCCCCTACCAGAAACAGGGCGTTGGGTGGCTGTGGACCCTCCAGGGCCTGGGCCTGGGCGGGTGCCTGGCCGATGATATGGGGCTGGGCAAGACGATTCAGGTCATCGCGGTCTTGTCGATGTTGCACAGACGTGGCGACTCGTCCGCGGTGGACCTGTTGATCGTCCCCGCCTCGCTGATCGACAATTGGAGCGCCGAGCTGGCTCGCTTCGCGCCGCAACTGCGCGTGTTCATCGCGCACCCCTCGAAGATCCCCTCGCGTCGGCTCAAGACCCTGCCGGCCTCTGAGTTGGACGGGCAACAGGTCGTGATCACCACCTACGGTACGGCCATGCGGACGACCTGGATCGGGGACTTTGACTGGCGCTGCGTCGTGCTCGACGAAGCCCAGGCAATCAAGAATCCCGGTGCCAAACAGACCCGCGCCATCAAGAAGCTGCACGCAGAGTGGCGGCTGGCCCTCACCGGGACGCCGGTCGAGAATCGGCTGAGCGATCTGTGGTCCATCTTCGACTTTCTCAACCCAGGGCTCTTGGGGTCTGCCAAGGCCTTTGGCAACTGGTGCAAGGCCATGGGGCGGCATTCCGGCGATGGCTACGCGCCCCTGCGCCGCCTGGTCGGACCGTACGTGATGCGACGGCTGAAGACCGACCGCACCATCATCTCAGACCTGCCCGACAAGACCGAGGTCAAAGCGCACTGCCTGCTCACCAAGCAGCAGGCCGCCTTGTACAAACAGTCCGTCCAGGAGCTGGAGCGTGTTCTGGTAGGGGCCGAGGGGATGAAGCGGCGTGGCGCCGTGCTGGCCTACCTGATGCGCTTCAAGCAGATCTGCAACCACCCCTCGCAGTGGCTGGGAGACGGCGTCTTCGACCCCGCTCATAGCGGCAAATTCCAGCGCCTGGCGGCCCTCTGTGAGCCGATCGAGGCGCGCCAGGAAAAGGTCCTGGTGTTCACGCAGTTCCGGGTGATGACCGCGCCCCTCCGCCGCTTCCTGGGCGACTGTTTTGGTCGGCCTGGGCTGGTCCTGCACGGTGGCACGCCCGTGAAGAAGCGCAGCGGGCTGGTGCGGCAGTTCCAGGAAGACGAGGACCTGCCCTTCATGATCCTCTCCCTCAAAGCCGGCGGCACGGGTCTCAACCTGACCGCCGCCAACCACGTCATCCACTTCGACCGCTGGTGGAACCCCGCGGTCGAGAACCAGGCGACCGACCGGGCCTTTCGAATCGGTCAGAACAAGAATGTGCTGGTGCAGAAGTTTGTCTGCAAGGGCACGGTGGAGGAACGCATCGACGATCTCATCAGTGACAAGCAGCGGCTGTCGGACCAGGTGCTCTCGGGTGGCGCCGAGGTCAAGCTCACCGAGCTGAGCAATGACGAACTGTTGGACATGGTCCGGTTGGATCTGAACAGTGCGGTGAGCCGATGAGCCGGTACTGGAACCAGCCCTACGTCAGCGTCGCCGAGCGCCGTCGCCGAGCCGAGCGGCAGGTGGCAAAGATCAGGAAGAAGGGTACCCCTTGCGATCCGGTGCGGATCTCAGGTCGTGCCATCGCCACCACCTTCTGGGGCCAGGCTTGGTGTCGCAACCTGGAGGCGTACAGCGACTACGCCAACCGCCTGCCTCGGGGCCGCACCTATGCTCGCCATGGTTCGATCCTTGACCTGCAGATCGCGCGGGGGCAGATCGATGCTTTGGTCAGCGGCACCCGCCTCTACAAAGTGTGTGTACAGATCGACACCTTGCCCGAGGCCGACTGGACGTCGGTCCGTGCCCAGTGCGCGGGCCAGATCGACTCGCTCGTCGAGCTGCTCCAGGGCAAGGTTTCGAGCAAGGTGATGGAGGTCGTGAGCCGGCATGGCCAGGGGCTGTTTCCGACCCCTCGACAGATCCACTTGCAGTGCTCCTGCCCGGACTGGGCGGTGATGTGCAAGCACATCGCGGCCACCCTGTACGGGGTCGGCGCTCGCCTCGATGACCAGCCCGAGCTGCTCTTTTCCCTGCGTGGGGTCGACGCCAGTGACATGATCGAGGACGCCCTCGACCGTGGCGCCGCGTTGCCCGGACACGCCCAGGGTCAAGAGCTCCCCCGCCAGGATCTGTCCAGCATCTTCGGTGTCGACATCGACTTCGACG